>NZ_RCVK01000165.1:0-31132 GCF_003667485.1 Micromonospora sp. BL1 | reverse complement strand
GTCCGGGGAAGGGCGGCAAACGGGGAGGCGTCGTGGTCACTGTCGGTGCGGTGATGGGAATCGCTCTGGTGGCGCTCGGTCTGGTGCTGACGCCCGGGCCGAACATGGTCTACCTGGTGTCGCGGTCGGTGACGCAGGGGCGGCGGGCCGGGCTGGTGTCGCTGCTCGGCGTGGCGGCCGGCTTCCTGGTCTACCTGGCCGCCGCGGTGGCCGGTATCGCCACCGTGTTCGTGCTGGTCCCGCCGCTGTACACGGCGGTGAAGCTGGCCGGCGCGGCGTACCTGCTGTGGCTGGCCTGGCGGACGCTGCGCCCCGGTGGCACGTCGGCGTTCACCCCGACGCCGCTGCCGCCCGACCGGCCCCGGCGCCTGTTCACCATGGGTCTGGTCACCAACCTGCTCAACCCGAAGATCGCCATCCTGTACGTGTCGCTGCTGCCGCAGTTCGTCGACCCGGCGCGCGGGCACGTGGCGGTGCAGAGTCTGCTGCTCGGCCTGACCCAGATCGTCGTGGCGCTCACCGTGAACGCGCTCATCGTGCTCAGCGCCGGCTCGGTGTCGGCGTTCCTCACCCGACGGCCGGGCTGGGCGCGCCTGCAGCGGTACGTGATGGGCACGGTGCTGGCGGCGCTCGCGGTGCGGATCGCCGCCGACCGCTCCCGCGCCGCCGTCGCCACCCCCTGACCCGGGGTACGCGCATCAGCGCACTGCCTCGCGTAGCACCGCCACTCCGCCCGGGTCCAGCGTCAGGGAGCCGTCGACCGTCGCGCCGGTCAGCAGGTCGAGCCCGGTGACCGGCACCCGCTGCGGCTGGTCGGTGTGGTTGAGCAGGTAGAGCAGGCTTCCGTCGGCGTCGTGCCGGCGTACCGCCTCCACGCCCGAGGGTGCGCCGGGACAGGTCGGGGTCACACCGGCGAGCCGGGCCGCCTCGGTGAGCAGCCGGCGGTAGGTGTCGTCGTCGGGGCGGGTCGAGACGTACCAGGCGTACGCGTCGCCGACCCGGTTGCGGGTGACAGCGGGCCGGCCGTCCAGCACTCCCCCGGCGTACGCGCTGATGGTCTCGGCGCCGGCCGGGTGCACCGTCTCCGACCAGATCCGGCCGGTCCCGCCGCCGGTCAGCGGCACCTGTTCGTCGTCGGCGAGCGGGTGGAACTCCTCCACCCGCACGCCGAGCAGGTCCCGGTACGCCCCCGGGTAGCCGCCCAGGCGCACCCGGGCGTGCTCGTCGGCCACGCCGCTGAGCCACGTCACCAGCAGGTGCCCGCCGCCGTGGACGTGCCGGCGTACCCAGTCGGCTGTGGCGTCCGAGGCGAGGTAGAGGGCGGGGAGCACGAGCAGCCGGGCGCCGTCGAGCGGGGTGCCGGGCGGCACGACGTCGGCGGTGACGCCCGCGTGCCACAGCGCCCGGTGCGCGGCGGCCACCTCGCCGGGGTGGTCGAGTCCGTCGCGGGGCATCCCCGGGTGCCGCAGCGCCCAGCTGCTCGCCGCGTCATACGCGACGGCCACGGCCGCCTGGACGCGGCCCGGCGCGGTCCCGGCGAGCCGGCCCAGCGCGGCGCCCAGGTCGGTGGCCTCGCGGAACACGCGGGTGTCCGCCCCGGCGTGCGACACCACTGCGGAGTGGAAGCGTTCCGCGCCGCCGGCCGGGGCGCGCCACTGGAAGAACATCACTCCGGCGGAGCCGCGTGCGACGTGGGCGAGGCTGTGCCGGGTCATCCGGCCGGGTTCCTTGGTGTGCATCCGCCCGGCGGTGTGGATCTGGTTGGGCGCGCTCTCCATGAGCAGCCACGGCACCGGCCGTCCGGCGCCGTGGCGGGCCCAGCCGCGGGCGAGGTCGGCGGCGAGCGCGGTCTGTTCCTCCGCGCCCGCGTCGGTCGTGGACGGGTAGTGGTCGATCGCCACCAGGTCGACCTCGCGCGCCCAGCGGGCGTGGTCGACCGGCACCCAGTCGCCGAGCACGGAGTTGGTGGTGACCGGCACGGCCGGGTTCGCCGTGCGCAGCAGGTCCCGCTGTTCGGTGTACGCGGACAGCAGCGTGTCGGACCAGAAGCGGCGGAAGTCGAGCAGCTGGCCGGGGTTGGCGAGGTACTGGGTGGCGCGGGGCGTGCCGACCTGCGCCCAGTCGGAGTAGTGCTGGCTCCAGAAGCTGGTGACCCAGGCGTCGTTGAGCGCGTCGAGGTCGCCGTACCGGGTGGTGAGCCATCGGCGGAACGCCGCCTCGGCGTGCGGGCAGTGGCAGGTGGTGCCGTACTCGTTGTGCACGTGCCACAGCGCCAGCGCCGGGTGGTGTGCGTAGCGGGCGGCGAGGACCCCGGCGATGCCGCGGGCTGCGTCGCGGTACGCGGGCGCGGCGGCGCAGTAGGTGTCGCGGCTGCCGTGGGTCAGGCGTACGCCGTCGGCGGTGACCGGCAGCGCGTCCGGGTGGCGCAGCGAGAACCACGGCGGCGGCGACGCGGTCGGGGTGGACAGGGCGGCGCGGATGCCGCCCGCGTGCAGCAGGTCCAGCACGTCGTCGAGCCAGTCGAGCGTGTACCGGCCGGGCTCGGGTTCCAGCCGGGACCAGGCGAACACGCCGACGGTGACCAGGTTGACCCCGGCGGCGCGCATCAGGGCGACGTCCTCGCGCCACACCCGCGGCGGCCACTGCTCCGGGTTCCAGTCGCCGCCGTAGCAGAGACGGCCGTCGTCCCACGGCGCTTTAGTTGTCATCCCGGCCAAAATAGGAACAGGTGAGAAGGAAAGTCAATGGCGTCGATCATTGACAGTTAGTTGGGCTTCCAAAGAAACTGGCGGGACCGCCCGTGGACGCCGCGAGGAGACGCCCATGCCGTACCGCCCGCCGCTGGTCCCGTACGAGACGTTCGTGGCCGACCCGCCCGACCTGCCGGTCCGCGCCCCCGGCGAGGAGGGCGCCGACGACGTGCTGCGGGCCGAGGTGGCCGCGACCGACGCGCACGGGGTCACCCTCACCACGACCTGCGCGTCCGGCCGCACGCTGATCGCGCGGGTCGAGGCCGCCGGCGACGGGATCATCCGGGTACGCCTCGCCGACGACCTCTCGGTCCGCAGCCGGTCCGCGGCCGCGCTGACACTGGTCCACCCGCAGCCGCACCCCGCCGCCGTGACCGTCACCGACGGACACGTCCGGGTCGGCGCCGGTGGCGTGGTCGCCGAGTTGCGCCTGGACCCGTGGGGGCTGCGGTTCCTCACTCCCGACGGGCGGCTGCTGCTGGCCGCCGACGGCGGTACCCGGGACATCAGCGGTCGCCGCCGCACGCTGCCGCTCGGCCGCTCCACGTTCGACGGCGAGCCGGTCGCCTGGCACGAGAGCTTCGTCGCGCCCGGCGACGAACGGTTCGTCGGCTTCGGCGAGAAGTTCACCCCGCTGGACAAGCGCGGCCAGCGCCCGCTGATGTGGAACTTCGACGCCTTCGGCGGCGAGTCCGACCGCTCGCACAAGAACGTGCCGTTCTACCTGTCCGACAGGGGTTACGGCGTCCTGGTCGACAGCGGGCTGCCGGTGCAGTTCGACGTGTGCGCGAGCACGCACAGCAGCGTGCAGATCCTCGTCCCGGACGACCTGCTCGACTACTACGTGCTGGCCGGACCCGCCCCGGCGCAGGTGCTCGACCGGCTCGACACGCTGACCGGACGGCCGTACCTGCCGCCGAGGTGGGCGTTCGGCGCGTGGATCTCGTCCGGCTTCTTCCCGGACAGCCAGCAGCGCGTGCTGGAACGGGCCCGGCGCATCCGCGAGCGGGACATCCCCTGCGACGTGCTGCACCTGGACTGCTACTGGCAGGTCGCCGGGCACTGGTCGGACCTGCGCTGGGACGCCGACGCCTTCCCCGACCCGGACGGCATGCTCAAGGACCTCACCGAGCAGGGCTTCCGGGTGTGCCTGTGGATGAACCCGTACCTGATGACCGGCAGCCCGCTCTACGCCGAGGCCGAGGCCGCCGGGTACCTCCTGCGCCGCCCGGACGGGAACACGTACGTCGCCGACACCTGGCACGGCAGCTACCCCGAATGCGCCATCGTGGACCTGACCGACCCGGCCGCGGTGCGCTGGTTCCAGGGCCTGCTGCGGCCACTGCTGGCGCAGGGCGTCGCCGTGTTCAAGACCGACTTCGCCGAGGGCGTGCCCGCCGACGCGGTCGCACACAACGGCATGACCGGCGTCGAACTGCACAACGTGTACGCGCTGCTGTTCAACGACGCGGTAGCCGACGTCACCGAGGAGGTGGCCGGGCACCGCACCGTGTGGGCGCGCTCGTCGTACCTGGGCGGGCAGCGGCACAGCGCGCAGTGGAGCGGCGACGTCAACGCCACCTGGCCGGGCATGGCCAGCACGCTGCGCGGCGGCCTGTCCCACGGGCTGTCCGGGGTGCCGTTCTGGAGCCACGACACCGGCGGCTTCCACGGCACCCCCGAGCCGGACCTGTACGTGCGCTGGACACAGTTCGGCGCGCTCTCCCCGCTGGTGCGGCTGCACGGCACCACGAGCCGGCTGCCGTGGGAGTTCCCGCCCGAGGCGGAACGGCACGCGGTGGACGCGCTGCGGCTGCGCTACCGGCTGCTGCCGTACCTCTGGTCGGCGGCGGTGGCGAGCGCCCGTACCGGCGGCCCGATGCTGCGGGCGCTGCTCGTCGACACCCCGGACGACCCGGCCGCCTGGACCGCCGACCTCCAGTACCGCCTCGGCACGGATCTGCTGGTGGCGCCGGTGCTCGACCCGTCCGGCGAACGCGCCGTCTACCTGCCGGCGGGCGACGACTGGCTCGACGCGTACACCGGGCAGCGGCACCCCGGCGGCCGGCACCTGCGGGTACGCGTGCCGCTGGACCGGCTGCCGCTGTACGTGCGGCACGGCGCGCTGATCCCCACCGTGGCACCCGCGGCGACGGTCGGGACCGGCCCGTTCCGGGATGTCACGCTCGTGGCCTGGGGTGGCGTCGACGGCGTGAGCGTGGTGCGGGATCCCGACGGCGACACCACCGTCACCGCGGTACGTGACGGCGACACGCTGCGCGTACGCGTGGACGGGCCGCTGGACGTCCGGGCGGTCAGCGTGGTCGGGGCGGACCCGCCGCGCCGGGTGGTGCTCGACGGCGAGCCGATGCCGGTGACGCCGTTCGCGCCGTGGTTCGGCGGCCGGGACCGGCCGGCCGGAATCTCGCCCATTTAGTTTAAGCTGTAGCCGAACTCGGGCCGGGCGCAGGAGGCGGGCAGTACGTGATCAGCATCGACCGGCCGACGGCCGACCTCGGCGACGTGCGGGTGACCAACCGGGCCGCGGTGCTCCGGCACGTCCGCCGCCACGCCCCCTGCTCCCGGGCCGACGTCGCCGCCCACACCGGGCTGAACAAGGCCACCGTCTCCAGCCTGGTCGCCGAGCTGATCGAGCACGGCCTGCTGCGGGAGACCGGGCTGACCGAGAACCGGGTGGGCCGCCCGGCCACCATGCTCGTCCTCGACGGCTCCCGCTACGTGGGGCTCGGCCTGCGCATCGGCGCCGACGAACTGGTCGCGGTCGCCGCCGGGCTGGGCGGCGACCCGGTGCTGACCTGGCGGCGCGCGTTCCCCGCCGCCACCGCCGGTCCCGAGGAGACGGTGAAGGCGCTCGTCGCGCTGACCCGCCGTGCCGTCACCCGGATCGGCACCGACCGCACCGTGCTCGGCCTGACAGTGGCCGTGCCGGGGCTGGTGAACCCCGACGGGGACGTGCCGGTGGCCCCCGCGCTGGGCTGGCGCGGCGTGCCGCTGGCCGCGTCGGTGCGTCGCGCGCTGCGCGACAGGGGTTTCCCCGTCGCCGTCGACACCGAGGCCAACCTGGCGGTGCTGGCCGAGCGGCGGCACGGCCCGTACGCCGCCACGACCGACCTGGTGCACCTCAGCGGCGGCCCGGCGATCGGCGCGGGCCTGATCAGCGGCGGCCGGCTGCTGCGCGGCGGGCGGGGCTTCGCCGGCGACATCGGGCACCTGCCCCTGGCCGCGGACGGACCGTCCTGCGACTGCGGGCGGCGCGGCTGCCTCACCGCGCTGCTCGGCGTGGACGCGGTGATCCGCCGCCTGCTGCCCGACGCCGGACCGGTCACCGACCACCTGCCGGAGGTCGAACGGATCCAGGCCCTGGCCCGCGCCGGGGACGAGCCGGTACGGACCGGGCTCACCGAGATCGGCCGGTTGCTCGGGCAGGCGGCGTCGGTGCTGTCCGGGCTGCTCGACCCGGAGGTGGTGGTGGTCGGCGGGCATCTGGCAGCGCTCGCGCCGTGGCTGCTGCCGGCCGCCCACGCCGAACTCGCGGCCCGCACACCGGTCCCGCCCGGCGTGCGGCTGGAGGCCAGCACGCTCGGGTCCGCGGCCGGGGCACTGGGCGGGGCCACCGCCGCACTGGCCACAGTGGAGGCCGGACGCCTGCCCGCCGGATGACCCCTTGACCGCACCCGCCGGAAGGTGCCAACCTCGGTAGCGCCGCGTTCCGGGACCGGGCAACCTGCGAAGCGGCGTGTTTTTCGGCGGTTGTCGAAGCGCTTCACCACCGCTCCGGGCCGACACCGCCGCACCCCCACCACCCCTTTTCGCGTACGCGACGCCGCATCACCGGCTCGTCCGTCGAAGCGCTTCGACGGACGAGTGGCAACACGTACGCCGACCGGAGGCGCCCGCCATGACCGACCCCGTCCCCCACCGTCTCGACGACCTGCTGGCCCGGCTCACGCTGCCGGAGAAGCTCGGCCTGCTGCACCAGTGGCAGGCGCCGGTGCCCCGGCTCGGCCTGCGCGCGTTCCGCACCGGCACCGAGGCGCTGCACGGCGTCGCGTGGCTCGGCACGGCCACCGTCTTCCCGCAGGCGATCGGCCTGGCCGCGAGCTGGAACCCGGACCTGATCCGGGCGGTCGGCGCCGCCGTCGGCGACGAGGTACGCGTCAAGCACCGGGCCGACCCCGACCGCGTCGGCCTCAACGTGTGGGCGCCGGTGGTCAACCCGCTGCGCGACCCCCGGTGGGGACGCAACGAGGAAGGCTGGTCCGAGGACCCGTGGCTGACCGGCCGGCTGGCCACCGCGTACGCGCTCGGGTTGCGCGGCGACCACCCGATCCGGCTGCGGACCGCACCGACGCTCAAGCACTTCCTCGGCTACAACAACGAGACCGACCGGGCCACCACCTCCAGCGACCTGCCGCCCCGGGTGCTGCACGAGTACGAGCTGCCGGCGTTCCGCGCGCCGCTGGCCGCCGGCGCGGCGGTGGCGGTGATGGCGTCGTACAACCTGGTCGGCGGCGTGCCGGCGCACCTCAGCTCGCTCATCGAGGGCGAGCTGCGCGGCTACGCCGACGACGACATCATGGTGGTCGGCGACGCCGGGGCGGTCGGCAACATCGCCGGCGTGCAGGAGTACCTGCCCGACCACGTGGCCGGGTTCGCCGCCGCGCTGCACGCCGGAATCGACAGCTTCACCGAGGACGACGAGGACAGCACCCCCACAGTGGAACGGCTCACCGAGGCGCTGGCCCGCGGGCTCGTCGACGTCTCCCACGTGGACCGGGCGGTGCGGCGGATCCTGTCCGTCCGGTCGCGGCTGGGCGACCTCGACCCCGATCCCCACGACGACGTGCCGCCGCACACGCTCGACAGCCTCGCCCACCGGGAACTCGCCCGCGAGGCCGCCCGCCAGTCGGTCGTGCTGCTGCGCAACGACGGCCTGCTGCCGCTGCGCCCCGGCACCCGCGTCGCCGTGCTCGGCCCGCTCGCCGACACCGTGCTCACCGACTGGTACAGCGGTACCCCGCCGTACACCATCAGCGCGTACGCCGGTCTGCTCGGACGCCTGCCCGAGGTGACCACCCACCCCGGCGCGGACCGGATCACGCTGCACGTCGGTGACCGGGCGGTACGCGACGACGGCGACGGCCCGCTGGCGCTCGGCGGCAGCCCGGCCGAGTTCGACGTGGTCGACTGGGGGCGCGACGTGGTGGCGCTACGTGCCGTCGGCACCGGCCGGTACGTCGGCGCCGACGACACCGGGGCCCTCGTGGCCGACCGCGACGGACCGGGCGGCTGGGTGGTACGCGAGACGTTCCGCCTGCACCACCGGCCCGACGGCACCGCGCTGCTGCACCACCTGGCCACCGGCCGGCACGTCGGCGTCGCACCGGACGGGCGGCTGAACGTCGCCACCGGCGACCCGGCCGTGTTCACAGTGACGCTGCTCGTGGACGGGGCCGCCGAGGCCGCCGCGCTGGCGGCCGCCGCCGACGTGGCGGTGGTGGTGCTCGGCAACCACCCGATGGTCAACGGCCGGGAGACCGAGGACCGGGCCGACCTGGCGCTGCCGACCGGCCAGGCGGAGCTGCTGCGGGCCGTGCACGCCGCGAACCCGCGTACCGTGCTGGCGCTGACCAGCAGCTACCCGTACGCGGCCGGCTGGGCGCAGGAGCACCTGCCGGCGGTGCTGTGGAGCGCCCACGGCGGCCAGGAACACGGCAACGGGCTGGCCGACGTGCTGCTCGGCGCCGCCGACCCGGGCGGGCGGCTCACCCAGACCTGGTACGCCGACGCCGCCGAACTGCCCGACCTGCTCGACTACGACGTCATCGGCGCCGACGCCACCTACCTCTACCACCGGGGCGAGCCGCTGTACCCGTTCGGGCACGGGCTCAGCTACGCCGAGTTCGACTACGCTGACCTCCGGTTGAGCACCGCCACGGCGCGCGCCGGCGAGGAGGTCGAGGTGAGCGTCGAGGTCACCAACACGGGCCGCCGCCCGGGCACCGAAGTCGTGCAGCTCTACACCCGGCAGCGGCGCTCCCGGGTCAAGCAGCCGCTGCGGCAGTTGCGCGACTTCGCCCGCGTCACGCTCGACCCGGGCTGCGCCGCCCGCGTCACGATGCGGCTGCGTACCGCCGAACTGACCTGGTGGGACGAGACCCGCGCCGCGATGGTGGTGGAGGACGCCGTCCACTCGGTGCTGGTCGGCCGGTCCGCGCGCGACATCCGGCTCGTCGGCGCGCTCACCGTCACCGGCGGCGACGCCACGGCCGAGCCGGCGGGCACCAGCTTCGGGACGGCCCGGTGACCGGCCGGACCCCTGGCGAGCAGGTCACCATCGCCGACGTGGCCCGCCACGCCGGGGTGGCCGCCAGCACCGTGTCGTACGTGCTCAGCGGCAAACGCACCATCTCGGCCACCACCCGCAGCCGGGTGCTCGCCAGCGTCCGCGCGCTCGGCTACCACCCGCACGCCGGGGCCCGCGCGCTCGCCAGCCGCAGGGCCAACGTGATCGCGCTGGTGCTGCCGCTGCGTACCGGCATGCAGGTGCCAGTGGTGATGCGCTTCGCCACCGCCGTGGTCACCACCGCCCGCCGCCACGACCACGACGTGCTGCTGGTCACCGCCGACGAGGGACCGGCCGGCCTGCACCGCATCGCCGGCAGCGCGCTCGTCGACGGCGTGCTGCTGATGGACGTGGAGCTGGAGGACTCCCGGGTGCCGCTGCTGCGCGAGCTGGCGCTACCCGGCGTCCTGATCGGGCACCCCGCCGACAGCACCGGACTGGCCTGCGTGGACCTCGACTTCCGGCGCGCCGGGGAGCTGTGCGTGGAACACCTGGCCGCCGCCGGGCACCGGCGCGTCGCGCTGCTCGGCGCGCCCGCCGCGGTCTACGACCGGGGCACCGGGTTCGCCCACCGCACCCGCGCCGGGGTACGCGCCGCCGCGCAGCGGCTCGGCGTCGACGCGGTGACCCGGCCATGCGAGGAGGGACCGGCGGCGGTACGCCGCGACCTGGAGGCGCTGCTCTCCGACCACCCGGACGTCACCGGGCTGGTGGTGCAGAACGAGTCGGCGGTCGGCCCGGTGCTCGCCACGTTGCCGCTGCTGGGCCGCCGGGTGCCCCGCGACGTGTCGGTCGTCGCGATCTGCCCGGACGAGCTGGCCGAACAGTCGGGGCTCACCTGCGTGCCGGTGCCCGCCGAGGAGGTCGGCCGGCAGGCGGTGGCGTTGCTGATGCGGCGCTTGAGCGGCGAGCCGGTGCCGGAGGTGACGTTGCTGGAACCGCACCTCACCGTGCGGGACACCAGCGCCGGGACCGGACGGTGACGGCGCACCGCATCCACGACATCGCGCCGGCCGACGCCTGGACCGACGCGTTCCTCACCGGCAACGGCGAGCTGGGCCTGATGGTCCCCGGACGGCCGCACGCGGAGCGGATCGTGGTGAACCACCACCGGCTCGTCCTGCCCAACGGCACCCGGCACGCCCGCGCGCCCGAGCTGGCCGGCCGGATGCCGCACATCCGCGCGCTGGTGCTCGCCGGGCGACGGGCCGAGGCGGCCCGGCTGCTCACCGGCGGCCGGGAGCTGGAGTGGACCCAGTCGTTCCACCCCGGGTTCGCGCTCACCGTCGACGCGCCGCCCGGACCGGTAGGCGGCTACCGGCGTGACACCGACTTCGCCACCGGGGAGGTGACCGTCGAGTGGCCGGGCGGGCGGCGGCGCTGCTTCGCGTCCCGCGCCGACGGTGTCGCGGTGCTCCACCTCGACCAGGGCGACTGCGTGGTCGGGGTGACGGGTGAGCTGCCCGGCAGACCGGCCGACGTGGTGTACGAGCAGGCCGCGTACCGCCGCGACGGGCTGGTGTTCCTGCGGGTACGCGCCCGCTACCCGGACGCCGGCGGGGCGTACGGGTTCGAGGGGCTGACGCTGCTGCGCGGCGACGTGAGCGTCGACGGCGACCGGGTGCGGGTACGCGGACCGGCGCTGCTCACCACGCTCGTCGACCGGCCCGACGCGCCGCCCTGGCGGACCCGGGCCTCGGAACGGCGGCTCGTCGCGCTCGCCGGGAACTACGAGGAGCTGCTGGCCCGGCACGTGCCCCGCCATCGCGGCCCGTACACCCGGGTCGGCCTGGACCTCGGCGTGCCCGCCGCCGACCGGGCGCTGCCAGTCGGTGAGCTGCTGGCCCGGCAGGCCGCCGCGCCGGACCGGCTGGACCCGGCGCTGCTGGAACGGCTGTTCCACTCCGGCCGGTATTTGCTGTTCAGCGCCAGCGGGGTGCTGCCGCCCCGGCTGACCGGGCTGTGGCTGGGTTCCTGGGACGCCGCGTGGGCCGGCGACTTCACCACCGATGCGAACCTGAACCTCCAGCTCGCGGGCGCGAACGTGGGCGCGCTGCCGGAAGTCACAGCGGCGCACGCCCGGCTGGTCGCCGCGCAGGTGGACCACTGGCGCGCCAACGCCCGCGCGGTGTACGGGGCACGCGGGCTGCTGGCGCCCAGCCGCACCGATGGCGAGCACGGGCACCTGTTCCACGTCCACCCGGAGTGGCCGTTCACCGCGTGGCTGGCCGGCGCGGACTGGCTGCTGCACCCGCTGCACGAGCACCACCTGGTCACCGGTGAGCCCCTGGGCGAGGTGGCCGACTGGCTGGCCGAGGTGGCGGACTTCTTCGCCGACGTGCTGACCGTCGTGGACGGACGACCGGCGCTGGTGCCCTCGTACTCGCCGGAGACCGGCCCGTACGACGACACCGGCCGGACCGCGCCCGTCGCGGTCAACGCCACCATGGACGTCGCCGCGGCCCGGCAC
Organism: Micromonospora sp. BL1; assembly: GCF_003667485.1. Lineage (NCBI taxonomy): Bacteria > Bacillati > Actinomycetota > Actinomycetes > Micromonosporales > Micromonosporaceae > Micromonospora > Micromonospora sp. BL1. The sequence continues at coordinate 19,545 of NZ_RCVK01000165.1, read as the reverse complement.
GCGTTGCGGCTGGCCGCCGAGGTGACCGGCGCCGACCGGTGGGCCGGGGTGCGGGCGCCGGACTACCTGGTCGACGGGCGCGGCGCCCTCGCCGAGTGGGCGTGGCCCGGCAGCACCGGCGACGAGGACCACAGGCACGTCAGCCACCTGTATCCGGTGTGGCCGCTCGACGAGATCAACCCGGACGACACCCCGGAACTGGCCGCCGCCGCGCACCGGGCGCTGACGCTGCGCGGCGACGAGAACCGGGCGGCGCACGGCAGCCTGCACCGGGCGCTGGCGGCGGCCCGGCTGCGCGACGGCGAACTGCTCGCGGCGAACCTGCGCAAGATCCTCGGCGCGGACATGTTCTTCCGGTCGCTGATGAGCGCCCACAACCCGGGCCGGACCACGTACAACGCCGACGCCGCGCACGCGCTGCCGGCGGTGCTGATCGAGTCGCTGGTCCAGTCGCGCCCGGGGACGCTGCGGCTGCTGCCCGCGCCGCCGCCCGGCCTGCCCGCCGGCACGCTGCGCGGCATCACCTGCCGGGGCCGGGTCACCGTCGAGGAGCTGACCTGGGCGCCGGGCCGGGTGCGGGCGCGGCTGGTGTCCCCGGTGGCGCAGCGCGTGGTCGTGCACGCGCCGGGCGGCCACTGTGCGGTGGAGCTGACCCCGGACCGGCCGTGCGAGGTGGTGTTCGGCTAGATGTTGTCGGGCTGGTGCAGCGCCGGGTGGCTCTCCCCCGGAGCGGCGTACCAGGGCAGGGCGTCGTCGGTCAGCGCGGTGCCGATCCGCAGCCGCGCCCAGTCGTCCAGGTCCGGCAGCGCGTCCGGGGCGAACCAGGCCACCGCGAGCGACTCGTCGCCGTCGGCCGTCGGCGCTCCACCGATCGCCCGGCAGCGGAACCAGACATTCAGGTATTCGCAGGCGTCGCCGTTGGGGTAGACCACCGGATGGGTGGCGACACCTGCCAGCCGGTCGATCGTCACCGCCACGCCCGTCTCCTCGTGGACCTCCCGCACCAGGGCGTCGGCGGGCTGCTCGCCCGGGTCCACGGTGCCCGCCGGAACGGACCATCGGCCGTTGTCGCCCCGGCGGGCCAGCAGCACCCGCCCCGCGTCGTCGGTGACCACGCCGCTGACGCCGTACAGCATCAGCAGGTCGTGGCCGACGTGGCGGCGCAGCCGGGCGATGTAGGGCGAGACGGCCATGGCGAGCAGGCTACCGGCGGGCCTGCCCGTGCCGCCGGACCATGCCCTCGGCCAGCGCCGCGCCGTCCAGGTCACCGGCGGCCAGCCGCCCGGCGACGGTACGGCGCACCATCCGGTCGGCGAGCGCCGGAGCGTGCCGGGCCAGCGCCATCTCGATCCGGCCGCGCCGGGTGGTGGCCACGTCCCGTGGCGCGCGCCGGGCGGTGGCGGCGCGCAGGATCGCCGCGACCACGCCCTCGACCGGCTCCGGCCGCGACACCCCGCTCAGCGACAGCCCGGCCGCCACCGTGCTGTCGTGGATCGGGGAGGCGACCATGCTGGGGTAGACGACGCTGACGCCGACGTGCGTGCCGACCTCGTGGCGCAGCGCGTCGGCGTACGCGACGAGCGCCCGCTTGCTGACCCCGTACGCGGCGGCCAGCGGCAGCGGCAGCACGGCCATCCGGCTGGCCACGAAGATCACCCGGCCGCGGGCGGCCTCCAGGGCCGGCATGGCGGCGGCGGTGGTCCGCCAGGCGGCGAGCAGGTTCACCTCGATCTGGCGGCGGACCACCTCGTCCGGCGGCAGCTCGGCGGGCGCGGGGCCGCCCACACCGGCGTTGTTGATCAGCAGGTCCAGCCCGCCGAGCCGGTCGACGGCGGCGGCCACCGCCGGTGGCGTCGCGGCCGGGTCGGTCAGGTCGACGCCGAGCACCGGCGGTGTGGCGTCGGCGTCGGCGTGCAGGTCCAGCCCGACCACGTGCGCGCCGGCGGCGGTGAGCGCCGCGCCCAGGTGCTGCCCGAACGTGCCCCGGGCGCCGGTGACCAGCACCCGCCGCCCGGCCAGCCCGCTGGTCCGGCCCGGCGCGCTCATCGTGCCGCTCCGGCGCGGCGACGGCCGACGGCCAGTTCGCGGCCCAGCTCGGCCAGGTAGACGTCGAAGTCGACGCGCATGTGCGGGCGGCGCTGCCCCCACCGGGCGGTGGCGGCACGCAGCTCCTCGCGGCAGGCGGCGGCCTGCCGGGCCGGGTCCGGTGGCGCCCAGGTGCCGGCCAGGCGCGCGGCCACCAGCCGGGCCTGCGCCTCGACCAGGGGAAACGCCGCGCCGGTGGACTGCATGAGCCCGACGAACGCCAGCCCGGGCGCGTCCAGGTGGAACACGTGCCGGTACAGGGGCAGCCGGTCCGCGCCGTCGCCGAGCAGCGCCGGGTCGAGGAACGGCATCTCCACCCGGTAGCCGGTGCACCAGACGACCAGGTCGACCTCGTCGTGGCGGCCGTCGGTGAACTCGACCCGGTCCCCGTCGAAGCGGGCGATGCCGGGCCGGGCCTGGATGTCGCCGTGGGTGAGCCGGGACAGCAGCGCGTCGGACAGCGTCGGGTGGTCCTGGAGGAAGCCGTGCGCCGGTGCGGGCAGCCCGTACCGGGTGGGCGGCCCGACGGCGGTGGTGATCATGGTCTGGCTGATCCGCTGCCGCAACCGCCAGGGCAGCCGGCGGGCGAGCGCGCCGTTGAGCGTGTCCGACGGGCGGCCCAGCAGGTACTTGGGCACCACCCACACGCCGCGGCGCAGCGACAGCAGCGTGCGCGCGGCGGCGTACGAGGCGTCGACCGCGATGTCCATGGCGGAGTTGCCGCCGCCGACCACGAGCACCCGGCGCCCGGCGAGCTGCTCCGGGCCGCGGTAGTCGTGGCTGTGCATCTGCTCGGCCGTGCACTCACCCGGGTACGGCTCGGGTCGCTTCGGCACCCGGTTGTGCCCGTTGGCGACCACCACCGCCTCGACGTCGACCTCGACCGGGCCGTCCGGGCCGGTGGCGCGCACCCGCCAGCCGTCGGCGGCGCGGGTGACCCGCTCGACGGTGTGGCGCAGCCGTACCGCCTCGCGCAGCCCGAACCGGTCGGCGTAGTCGCCGAGGTAGCCGGCGACGCGGGTGTGGTCGGGGTAGTCGGGCCAGTCGGCCGGCATCGGGTGGTCGGCGAACTCGGTGCGCCCCTTGCTGGTGTTCAGGTGCAGCGTCCGGTACGCGGGCGAGCCGGGTGCGCCGTACACCCAGAGGCCGCCGAGCGTGTCGGCCGCCTCGAACGCGATCGCCGGAACACCGGCGTCGGCGAGCGCCTTGAGTGTGGCCAGCCCGGCGGCTCCGGCGCCGACGACGGCGACCCTCGGTACGGCCATGCCCGCCTCCTTAATCCAACGACCGATGGATAATCCCCGGAGCGGGGGCCGGCGTCAAGGGCGGGTGCCTCCCGGGCCGCCGACGTACAGCGCGTCGAGGAACCGGTGCACGAACGCCCGGAACTCGCGCCGCTCCCGCGCGCCCGAGCCGGTCCCGGCGGCCAGCGCCACCACGTGCCCGTGCACCGCCCAGACCAGGGAACGCACCGTCACGTGCGGGGTCGGCTCGGTCAGCGCGCCGGCCCCGGCCGCGGCCACCAGCAGCTCCTCGACCAGCCCGTACAGCGGCGCGGCGTAACGGCGGTCCAGCTCGCCGTGCCGCTGCGGCTCCAGCCAGCGGCGCAGCCACAGCGCCGTCGTCTCCGGCCGGTCCTCCAGGAAGTCGACGAACACGTCCACCAGGTCGTGCAGCGCCCGCAGCGCGTCGGGCGGCCCGGCCGACAGGGCCGCCCGGGCGCGTTCCCCGGCCGCCTCGATGACCTCCCGCTCGGCGCTGAACACCCGGGCGAAGCAGGCGTCGTAGAGCTGCGCCTTGGTGCCGGTGTGGTGCACGACGGTGGCCGCGTCCACGCCCGCGGCGGCGGCGACGTCGCGGACGCTCACCGCGTTGAAGCCCCGTTCGGCGAACAACGCGGTCGCGGCGGCGAGCACCAGGTCACGGGTCGGCCGCTGGTCGTCGCGGCGGGGCCGGCCCGGCCGGCGGCGAGGCATGGTCATCCGGCCATTGTTCCCCCTACAATCCAGCAACCGTTGGATTGGGGGCGGCGTGCCCCGAGGACAGGAGACCGCCATGACCGGGCTGGATCAGCGCTCCGACGCGGTCACCCTGCCGCGCGGCCCGCTCGTCGGGTTCGCCACCGGCTCGCTCGGCATGGGCGTCTGGGTCACCGTGCCCGGGCTGCTGCTGCTCTACTTCCTGACCGACGTGCTGGCGGTCGCGCCGTGGCTGGCCGGGCTCACCCTGCTGCTGCCGAAGATCGCCGACGTGCTGCTGCACCCGTGGATCGGGCACCGCTGCGACGTCGAGCAGGCCCGCCGGGGCCACCGCCGCCGGCTGCTGCTGGCCGGGTGCGTGCTGCCGCTGGCGTTCGCCGCGCTGTTCGCGGTGCCCGGCGACCTCACCGGCGCCGCCGCCGCGGGCTGGGTGGCGGTGTTCTTCGTCGCCGGCAACCTGCTGTTCGCCGCGTACCAGGTGCCCTACCTGGCGACCCCGGCGGACCTGCGGATCGGCTATCACGAGCGGACCCGGCTGATGGCGTTCCGGATGGTGGTGCTGACGCTCGGCATCCTGGTCTCCGGGCTGCTCGCGCCGCTGCTGGCCGGTGGCGACGACGCCACCCGCGACGGTTACCTGCGGATGGGCGTGGTGCTGGCGGCCGGCATGCTCGCCGCGATGCTCGTCGGCGTCGCCGGGATCGGCCGGTTGCGCCGCACCGCCGCCGACACGGCCCCGCCGCACGGCCTGGGCGGGTGGCGGGCGCTGGCGGCGAGCCTGCGCGACCGGCAGTTCCGCTGGCTGGTCGGCGCGTACCTGGCCATGTCCACCACCACCCACCTGGTGCTGGCCGGTGTGCCCTACTACGCCGAGTACGAGCTGGGCCGCCCCGGGCTCACCACGGTGCTGGTGGCCGCGTTCGTCGCGCCCGCGCTGCTGGTCACCCCCGCCTGGCTGGCGGTGGCACGGCGGATCGGCAAGCAACGAGCCCTGCTCGCCGGGCAGGTCGCGTTCGCCGCCGGGTCGCTGGTGCTGGCGGTCGGCCGTCCCGCCGGGCTGCCGGTGCTGGTCGCCGCCGTGGCGGTGCTCGGGGTGGCGTTCGCCGGCATGCAACTGCTGCCGTTCTCGATGCCTCCCGACGTGATCCGCGCGGCCGGCGGCACCGAGCGGGCCGGCACGTACACCGGGGTGTGGACCGCCACCGAGGCCACCGGCGCGGCGCTGGGCCCCTACGCGTACGCGCTGTGCCTCGCCGCCGGCGGGTTCGTGGCCTCGACCGCCGGGCAGAGCGTGACCCAGTCCCCGGCCGCGCTCGACGCGCTGCGCTACGGCTTCGGGCTGCTGCCCGCCGCCGTGATGGTGGTCGCGGTGCTGCTGCAACGCCGCTACACCCTCGACGGCGCGGCCCGGGCCGACGCCGCCGGATAGACTTCGCCCCCGATGGACGCCGAGCCCGCCACCGACATTCGCCCCTGCGCCCACTGCGGACGCGACGTGCCGCAACGCGCCGGCGCGGGCCGCCCGTTCCGCTACTGCCGGGACAACGACGGCGCCTGCCAGCGGGCCGCCCGCAACTCGCGGATGCGTCACCGCAACTCCCCCGGCCTGCCCGGGCAGGTGGCCCGCACCTGGGAGGCGGTGGACCGGCTCGACCAGATCGTGGAGACGCTCACCGAGGCGCTGCACGCCGAACTGTCACCGGCCGGTGTGGAACGCCAGCTCGCCGACCTGCGCGCGGAGACGTCCGCGCAGGTCGCGGCGGCGCACGCCGAACGCGACGAGGCCCGCCGCGAGGCCGAGGACGCCACCGCGGCGGCGGCCCGCGACCGGCAGCAGGCCCGCGCCGCGTACGCCGAACGCGACGCCGCCGCCGACCGCGCCGAGCGGGCACATGCCACCGCGTCCGCCGCCGCCGAACGGGCCACCGCCGCCGAGGACGCCCGCGACGCCGCACGCGCCGAGGCGGGCGCCGCGCAGGCGCTGCGGGTGCAGGCCGAACGCGACCGCGACGCCGCGCGGCACGAACTGCGCACGGTACGCACCGAACGCGACGCCGAACGCCGCCGGGCGGCCGAGCTGACCGCCGAACGGGACACCGCCCGGGCCGACGCCGAGCGGGCCACCCGCTCCGCCACCGAGGCCCTGGACCGGGCCGAACAGTCCCGCGCCGACGCCGACCGGGCGCGCGCCGACGCGCAGGCCGCCCAGGGGCGGGCCGCCGAGGCGCAACGCGCGGCCCGGGTCGCGACCGAGCAGGCCGACGCGCAGGCGGCCGCCGTCCGGCAGGCTCGGGCCGAGCGGGACCGCGCCGAGGCGGCACGTGTCGACACCGAGGCGGCACTGGAGCGCGTGCGCGCCGAGGCTGCCGCTTCGGTCGAGCGGGTCCGTGCGGACGTGGCCGCCGCGGTGGAGCAGGCTGCCGCTCGTACCGCCGAACGGGACGCGCTGGCCGCGGAGCTGGCCGAGGCGCGGCGGGCCGTGAGCGCCGCGGAGGCCCGGGCGGCCGAGCTGGCCGCGCGCACGGCCGTGATCGAGGCGGACCGGGACGCCGCGCAGCGCCGCGCCGGGCAGCTCGCCGACCAGGTCAGCGATCTGGCGACGGCGCTGGCGCGGCTGGGCACGCGGACCGGCTGAGGCGGCCACGGGCTGGGAACGGGGCAGCGCCACACCCCGGCCGGCGGCGAGGATCGGGGCATGGGAAAGACATACGAGCGCATCGACGGCCGACTGCGGGACTTCATCGAGGCGCAGCCGATGTTCTTCGTCGCCACCGCCCCGCTGTCCGGTGACGGCACCGTCAACCTCTCCCCGAAAGGGCTGCGCGGATGCCTGGCGGTGCTCGACGAGCACACGGTGGCATACCTCGACTTCGCCGGCAGCAACGCCGAGACCATCGCCCACCTGCGGGAGAACGGCCGGGTCACGCTGATGTGGTGCGCGTTCGCGGGCCCGCCCAACATCGTGCGGGTGCACGGGCGCGGCGAGCCGGTGTTCCGCGACGATCCGCGCTGGCCCGGCCTGCTGACCCACTTCCCCGACATCGACCCGGGTCCGCACGGGCTGCGGGCGGTCATCGTGGTGCACGCCGAGCTGATCCGCGACACCTGCGGCTACGCGGTGCCGTTCATGACCTACGACGCCGACCGTGACCTGCACGAGCGGCGGTTCGCCCGGGAGGACGACGCGTCGCTGAGCGCGTACTTCGCGGGCAAGGACCACGTGGCCACGAGCATCGACGGGCTGCCCGGCCTGCCGTTGCCGCTGCCGCCCACGCCGGCGGTGTGAGCGGTCAGTGGATGCCGGCCATCAGGTGCCGGATCTGGCGGGTGAACATCACCGCGGCCAGGCCCAGCACCACCGAGGCCAGCCCGAAGGTCAGGAAGTACACCGGCTGGGACCAGGTGTCGGCCAGCCGTGCCACCTGGCCGCCGACGGCGTCGCCGACGGCGGTGGCGAGGAACCACAGGCCCAGCATCTGACTGGCGTACTTGACCGGGGCGAGTTTCGTGGTGGCCGACAGGCCGACCGGGCTCAGAGACAGCTCACCGGCGACCTGGATCGCGTACACCGCGACGAGCCACAGCGGTGAGACCAGGTCGCCGCCGACGGCGGCCTGCGCGGCGGCGGCCATCAGCACGAACGACAGGCCGTTGAGCACCAGGCCGACGGCGAACTTCGTGGGCGTGGACACCCGGTGCCCGAGTTTGAGCCACAGCGCGGCGGCCAGCGGCGCGCCGATGATGATGAGGATCGGGTTCACCGACTGCAGCCAGGACGCCGGGAACGTGAACCCGCCCAGCGAGCGGTCGGTCCGGTCGGCGGCGAAGATGTTCAGCACCGACCCGGCCTGGTCGTAGATGAGCCAGAACGAGGCGGCGAACAGGAACAGCCACACGTACGCCTTCATCCGGCTGCGTTCGGTGCCGCTGATCTCCCGGTCGGTCAGGATCCGCGCGAAGTAGCCGACAGTCACCAGCACCGTCACCACGGTCAGCAGGTTGACCACCGTGTCGACGGTGAACCAGCCGGCCACCAGCAGCACCAGCAGGACGGCGAGCAGCACGACGGTCGCCACGCCGATGCGGGTCAGTGCGCGCCGCCGGTCGGCGCCGAGCAGCGGGTCCGCCGGGCGGGCGCCCGCGTCGCCGAGGTTGCGCCGGCCCAGCACGTACTGGAGCACGCCGAAGGTCATGCCGACCGCGGCGGCGCCGAACCCCAGATGCCAGTTGATCCTCTCACCGAGGAATCCGGTGATCAGCGGCGCGATGAACGCGCCCAGGTTGATGCCCATGTAGAAGATCGAGAACCCGGCGTCGCGCCGGGGTGAGTCGCGCTCGTACAGGTCACCGACCATGGTGGAGATGTTCGGTTTGAGCAGGCCGGTGCCGAGCACGATCAACGCCATGCCGGCGAACACGCTCCACCCGGTGGGGATCGCCATCACGTAGTGGCCGGCGGCGATCACCACGCCGCCCCACAGCACGCTGCGCCGCGCGCCGATCAGCCGGTCGGCGACCCAGCCGCCGGGCAGCGCCATCAGGTAGACCATGGCGTTGTACGTGCCGTACACGGCGTTCGCGCTTGACTCGCCGAGGTCCAGCCCGCCGTCGGCGACCGCCGCGGTCAGGTACAGCACGAGGATCGCCCGCATGCCGTAGAAGCTGAACCGCTCCCACATCTCGGTGAGGAAGAGCGTGGACAGCGCGCGCGGGTGACCGAAGAAGGTCTTCCCGGCTGGTGGTCGGGCCCCGACCGGCGCGTCACTGCTCATCGTCACCTCCGGCACGCAAACAGGTGGGTAACATCCCCGTTGACAGGCGAAACACTCCACCGATTCGGCCCGGCCGGGGACGACCCCGCCGGGCAGCTGTCATGGCCGGTTACCCTTGACACTCCCGACCCGCGTACGGCCCTGCCGCCGTGGGCCGGGGAATGGGCGAGCGGTGACCGGTCGTTACACCTGAAGACCAGCACCACGAACGAGGGGAAGTCGATCATGGGCGAGCGCATGCTGCGCGGTAGCCGACTGGGCGCGGTCAGCTACGAATCCGACCGCAACACGGAGCTCGCGCCGCGCCAGACCCGCGAGTACCTCTGCGCCAAGGGCCACCAGTTCGAGGTGCCGTTCGCCGTCGACGCCGAGGTCCCGACGACCTGGGAGTGCAAGTTCGACGGCAGCGTCGCCCGCCTGGTCGACGGCACCGAGCCGGAGCAGAAGAAGGCCAAGCCGCCGCGTACCCACTGGGACATGCTGCTGGAGCGGCGTTCGATCGCCGAGCTGGAGGACATCCTCGCCGAGCGGCTCCAGGAGGTCCGGACCCGCCGCGGTCGTGCCTGACCGTCCGTCACGCGCCGAAACGCCCCCGGGATCACCCGGGGGCGTTTCCGTTGCCCGGACCGTGCAGGGCCGGCCGCCACTTCGGGGAGGTCGCCGGATCCGCGTGCCAGATCGATGTCGGCCCGCCATTTCGGGGAGGTAGCGGTAACGCGCGTGCCTTGATGCCGTCACCTCCCCGAAGTGGTGTCGGATCATGAGGCGGGCGGGGAGGCCGTGGGCGGCTGATCCGGCGCGCCCGGCCGGTGAATGGGCTTCACCTCGGGGAGGTGGGTGTGTCCGGGCCGCCGTGATGCCACCACCTCGCCGAGCTGGCATCGATCACGCGAGCAGGCCACTCGGCACGGGCTCGTCGTGCCAAATCGAGGGCGGGCCGCCACCTCGGCGAAGTGGAGTTGATCAAGCCGATGGCGTGGCGGGCGCGCGTCAGCGGTCGACGATCTCGCCCTCGATGGCCTTGCCCGGGTCGGTGACCGGCTGCGGCGAGGGCGCAGGACCAGGCGACGGTGACGGTGCGGGCTCCGGGGCCGGCTGCGGCGCACCCCGGTACACGCGTACCCGGCGCGGCCCGAACAGGTCACCGGCGACCATCGACGACACCCGACGCTCGGTCGCCCGGCGCACCCCGCCACCGGCCAGCCGGCGCAGCGGCGGCACCAGCAACAGCAGGCCCACCACGCCGCTGACCAGGCCCGGCATCGCCAGCAGCAGCGCACCCAGCAGACCGACCAGCCCGTCGGTCACCTCCGGCCCCGGCGGGCGGCCCGCCTGGGCGGCGGCCCGGAAACTCCGCCACGCCCGCATGCCCTCGCGGCGCAGCAGCACCAGACCCAGCAGGGACGCCCCGAACACCAGCAGCACCGCCGCGCCGAACCCGACGGCCCGTCCGACCAGCACGAAAACGGTCAGCTCCAGCAGCGCGAGCAGCAGCAGGGCCGGTGGTACGTACTTCAGTCCTCGGCGCATCTCACCTCATCAGCCCGGGGTCATCACGCCCCTCAAGCATGACACGCCCTCGCTCAAGGCCAGCGCGCGAGCGCATCCGGGCGGGCGGACACGGTCGCCAGGCGGTCCCGCACCCCCCAGCGGGTGACCCGCCACAGCGCCTCGGCCACGATCAGCGGGCTCATCTTGCTGTCGCCGTGTTCCCGCTCGGCGAACGTGATCGGCACCTCCACGATCCGCACCCCGGCGCGGTGCGCCAGCCGCGACAGCTCCACCTGGAACGCGTACCCCTGGGAACGCACCGAGTCCAGGTCGATCGCGTCCAGCGCGCTCGACCGGTACACCCGGTACCCGCCGGTGGCGTCGCTGACCGGCATGCCCAGCGCCAGCCGCGCGTACAGGTTGCCCACCCGGGACAGCAGCAGCCGCCGCCACGGCCAGTTCAGCACCCGCGCGCCGCGGGTCCACCGGGAGCCGATCACCACGTCGGCGTCGCGGGCGGCGTGCAGCAGCGCCGGCAGGTCCTCCGGGGCGTGCGAGCCGTCGGCGTCCATCTCCACCACGGCGTCGTAGCCGTGGGCGCGGGCCCAGGCGAAACCGGCCAGGTAGGCCGCGCCGAGCCCTTCCTTGCCCTCCCGGTGCAGCACGTGCACCCGCGGGTCGTTCCCGGCGAGCGTGTCGGCGATCGCGCCGGTGCCGTCGGGGCTGTTGTCGTCGGCGACGAGGACGTCCACCGCCGGCGCCGCCGCGCGTACCCGGGCGACGATGCGCCCGACGTTGTCGGCCTCGTTGTAGGTGGGGATGACCACCAGGACCCGCCCCACCCCGGGATGGCCGACCGTCCGCCTGCCGGCTGCCACGCCCACCGTCGCACCGCCTCCCGCTCGTCGGCTCAGCCGGGAGCGACCTCCCGGCGGCGGCGCAGCACGGCCGCGCCGGCCAGGGCCGCGACCGCCAGCGCCGTCAGCGCCACCTCCGGCCACACCCCGGCCGTGGTCGCCGGGGTACGCCCGTCGCCGAGCTCCATCTGCCGCACCACCACCGCGGCGGTGTTGAACCCGGTCGCACCGTCTACCCGCCCGTCCGGGGAAACGAACCCGGACACCCCGACCGTGGAGGCCATCAACGCGGCCCGGCCGTGCTCCACCGCCCGCAGCCGCACCATGGCCAACTGCTGGCGGGCCTCGGCCACGTCGAACGTGGCGTTGTTCGTCTGCACCACCAGCAGCTGCGCGCCGCCGGTGACGGTGTCCCGGACGATGCCGTCGTAGGCGACCTCGAAGCAGATCACGTCGCCGAGGACCGCCGGGCCGGCGTCCAGCACGCCGGGACGGTCACCGGGTACGAAATCGGACCGGACCCGGTCGACCTGGGAGCTGATCTTGCGGGCGACGGAGCGCAGGGGCACGTACTCGGCGAACGGCACGGGATGCCGTTTCGTGTACACCTGGTCCAGGTCGGCGCCGCTGCCCGGCCGCCACAGCAGCCCCGCGTTGCGCACCTGCCCCGGCCCGGGCCCGACCAGCACCGCGCCGACCAGGATCGGCGCGCCGATCGCGTCGGCGGCCTGGGAGATGCGCTCCCCCGCGCCCGGGTTGCGTAGCGGGTCGATGTCGCTGGAGTTCTCCGGCCACACCACCACGTCGGGCCGCTCCTGGCCGCCCTCGGCGACCCGCCGCGCCAGGTCCAGCGTCGCGTCGACGTGGTTGTTCAGCACCGCCTGCCGCTGGGCGTTGAAGTCCAGCCCGAGGCGTGGCACGTTGCCCTGCACGATCGCGACGGTGACGGTGTCGCCCGCGCCGCGTACCCCGGCCGGCACGGCCGTGCCCGCGGCGAGCAGCGCCACCAGCGCGGCGGTCAGCCCGGCGACCGGCCGCCACTGCCCGGGCGCACGCCGCCAGTCCCGCCACGCGGCGGTGACCAGCAGCCCACCGGCGACCGCGACGGCGAACGTGACCAGCGGGGCGCCGCCGAGCGCGGCCAGCTTCAGCAGCGGCGACGTGTCCTGGCTGAACGCCAGCCGCCCCCACGGGAACCCGCCGAACGGGGTGCGGTCACGCAGCGCCTCCTGCCCCACCCACAGCACGCCGGTGAGCAGCGGCCACGCCGCCCGGTGCCGGTCGGCGAGCGGCGACACCCAGGCGGTGGCGGCGCCCAGCAGCGCCAGGTAGGCGGCCTGAAGCAGCGACAGCAGCGCCCACGGCAGGTAGCCGGTGTGCAGGTTCGTCCACTCCAGCAGCGGCGCGAACAACGCCAGCCCGGTCAGGAAGCCCAGCCCGGCGCCGGCGCGCAGCCGCCGCCGGTGCACGGCGGCGGCCAGCAACGCCACGCCGACCGGCGCCAGCGGCCACCACCCGTACGGCGGGAAAGCCAGCAGCAGCGCCACCCCGGCGAGCACGGCGGCCGGCACGGCCAGCGTCAGCGGCAGGGGACGCGCGCCGCCGTCGCCGGGTGCCCCGTCGGTGGCACGCGGCTGTTCCCGGTCCAGCGTCGTCACCGGCTTCTTCCCACGATCACGGGCCGAAGGCTACCCGCCCGTACCGGTCGTCGGCCCGCGCCCCTGCGCCGCCGATCGGACAACTGCGCCCGGCGGGCGGAGCCCCGCTGTCATGCTCGGCAGCATGAGCGCTGAGCGGGGACGGGGCCGCATCCTGCCGACCGCGCCCGGCTCCCGCGTCACCCGGGTCGAGTTGTTCTACGACCTCGTGTTCGTGTTCGTGTTCCTGAACGTCACCAACGTGCTCTCCGAAACCCTGAGCGGCAGGTCGTTGCTGGCCGGGCTGTTGCTGCTGTTGCTGCTGTGGTGGTGCTGGGTGTCCTTCGCCGCCCTGGGCAACGTCGTCCGCACCGACCAAGGGGTGATGCCGCTTGTCGGCGCGGTGACTGTGGCAGCCCTGTTCGTCCTGACCCTGGCCATGCCGGCGGCGTTCGCCGACGAGCCGGCGCAGCGGCATTCCGGGCCACCCGCCCCGGTCCTGTTCGCCTGCTGCTATCTGGTCATCCGGGCGGCCCAGGTGCTGGTGTTCCTCAGCCGCAGCAGCCACCGCGGACGAACCGCCGTGCGCCTCGGCCTGCCGCCGCTGATCAGCGTGGCGTTGATCCTCGCCACCGCGGCCCTGCCCGAGTCGCCCCGGCAGACGTGGCAGGCGTGGCTGCCGCTGGCGCTGTGGCTGGCCGCGTTCTGCATCGAGTACACCTCCGGGGGCCTCGCCCCCAGCACCGGGCTGACAGTCGTGTCCGCCGCCCACTGGGCGGAGCGGTACGCCCTGATCCTGCTCATCGCGCTCGGCGAGTCGATCATTTCGCTCGGGCTGGGGCCGAAGTTGAGCGCCGGTCTGCCGGCCACGTGGCCGGTGATCGTGGCGTCGGTGCTCGGCGTCACCATCATCGCGGCGCTGTGGTGGCTGTACTTCGACAGCCTGGCGCCCGCGCTGGAGCAGCGCCTGCATCGCACCCGCGACGTGCGCGCGCGGGCAGCGCTCGCCCGCGACGCCTACGCCTACCTGCATCTGCCGCTGATCACCGGGATCATCCTGTTCGCCCTCGGCCTCAAGCGTTACCTCGCTGTCATCTCCCACCCGCACGGTGATCCCTGGCGGGCACACGCCGCCGCTCTGGACAACCGGGTGCTGTTCGCCGGGCTGGTCATCTACCTGTCGGGGCTGCTGGCGCTGGGGGTGCGCGCGACGCACCGGGTTTCGCCGGTACCCACCGCCGTGGTGGTCGCGATGGCTGTGGGACTGCCGTGGGCCGGCCGGCTGCCGGCGGTGGCCGCGCTGGCGATTGTGGCGGTGGCCGGCGTCTCGATGGTCCTGCTGGGCCTACGGTCGACCGACCCGTGGCGAAGTCAGGTGCGCCGGACCGCGTTGGACGAGCAGGTCGCCGCCGAACAGGAGCAGTCCGAATGGCGCCGGCACCATCTGTGACCGGCGGGTGGGGAGTGTGGGCGTCACCGGCGACAGGCGACAATCGGGCGCATGCGGTTCGGTGTGCTCGGCGCGACCCAGGCGTACGCGGCCGACGGCAGCGTGCTGCCCGTCGCCGGCGGGCGGCTGCGCGCGCTGCTGGTGCTGCTGCTGCTCGACGCCGGCCGCACCGTGGCACCGCAGCGCCTCGTCGACGGCGTGTACGGCGACCGGCCACCCGAACAGGCCGCGAACGCGCTGCAGTCGCAGGTGTCGCGGCTGCGGCGGCTGCTGCCGGACGCGCACATCGAGTTCGGTCCGGCCGGCTACCGGCTGGCCGTGGACCCGCAGCGCGTCGACGTGCACCGCTTCACCGGCCTGGCGGCGGCCGGGCGGGCGGCGCTCACCGCCGGTGATCCGGCCGGCGCGGTGGTGCTGCTGCGCGACGCGCTCGGCCTGTGGCGCGGCGAACCCCTCGCGGACGTGACCGGCGCGCCGTTCGCCGACGCCGAGGCGGCCCGGCTGCGGGACGCGCGGCTGGCCGCGGTCGAGGACCGCGTCGAGGCGGAGCTGGCGCTGGCGCCGGCCGGCGCGCCGCTGATCGCCGAGCTGCGGGACCTGGTGGCGGCGCATCCGCTGCGGGAACGGCTGCACGGGCTGCTGATGCGGGCCCTGCACGGAGCCGGCCGCCGCGCCGAGGCGCTTGCCGTCTACGCCGACGCGCGCCGGGTGCTGGCCGAGGAACTGGGCACCGACCCGTCGGCGGAGCTGGTCGCGCTGCACACGGCGCTGCTGCGTGACGACGCCGTCCCGCCCGCCCGGCTGCCCAGCCCGCTCACCAGCTTCGTCGGCCGGGAACCGGAACTGCGGCGGGTCCACGACCTGCTCGGCGCGGCGCGGCTGGTCACCCTGCACGGCCCGGGCGGCGCCGGCAAGACCCGGCTGGCCACCACCGTCGCGTCCGGCCACGACGGGCCGGTGTGCCTGGTGGAGCTGGCCGCCGTGGCAGCCGGGGCGCCGGTCGCGCCGGCCGTGCTGGCCGCGCTGGACCTGCGCGACGCCGGCCTGCGCACACCCGGCGGCCCGGCCGACCTCACCGACCGGCTGGTCGCCGCGCTGGCCGACCGGCGGCTGCTGCTGGTGCTGGACAACTGCGAGCACGTCGTCGACGACGCGGCCCGGCTGACCGGCCGGCTGCTCGCCGCCGCGCCCGGGTTGCGGGTGCTCGCCACCAGCCGGGAACCGCTGGGCCTCACCGGCGAGGCGCTGTGCCCGGTCGGTGGGCTCCCCGCCCCGGACGGGCCCGCCACGCCGCAGACGGCAGCCGCGTACCCGGCGGTGCGGCTGTTCACCGACCGGGCCGCCGACGTGTCGCCCGGGTTCGCCCTCGACGCCGCCACCACCCCGGCGGTGCTGCGGATCTGCCGTACCCTCGACGGGCTGCCGCTGGCCCTGGAGCTGGCCGCGGCGCGGCTGCGGGCCCTGCCGGTGACGCAGGTCGCGGCGCGTCTGGACGACCGGTTCCGGCTGCTGCGCCGCGGTGACCGCACCGCGGCGCCCCGGCACCGCACGCTGGAGGCGGTCGTGGGGTGGAGCTGGGACCTGCTCGACGTCCCGGAGCGGCGCCTGGCCGCCCGGATGAGCGTGTTCGCCGGCGCCGCCGACCTGGCCGCGGTGCAGGCGGTGTGCGCGCCGGACGCCGAGGACGTCGTGGACGTGCTCACCGGACTGGTGGACAAGTCGCTGGTGGAGGCCACCGGCGGGCGCTACCGGATGCTGGAGACGATCCGCGAGTTCGCGGCGGCCCGGCTCGCCGAGCACGGCGAGACCGGGCGGGTGCGGGACGCGCACGCCGCGTACTTCCTGGATCTGGCGCTGGCCGGCGACGCGGGCCTGCGCGGCGGCGGCCAGGACCGGTGGCTGCGCCGCCTGGACGCCGCGCGCGACGACCTGCACGCGGCGCTGCGGCACGCGGACACCGCCACCGGGTTGCGGCTGGTCGCGGCGCTGGCGTTCTACTGGTGGCTGCGGGGCCTGCGCGGGGAGGGCGCGGCGCTGGCCCGGCGGCTGGTCGACCGGCTCGACGGCCCGCCCGGCGACCTGGCCGAGGAGTACGCGCTGGGTCTGCTGGTCGCCACGCTCGCCGGCGGCGGCGAGCGCAGCGAGGTGGACACCGCGTCGCGGATCCTGTGGACCCTGGCCCGGCCGCCCCGGCATCCGTTCCTGCTGTACCTGTCCGGCATGGCCAGCGGCCCTCCGTCACCGCAGGACGCGGCGGCGCTGCACGAGCAGGCCGTCCAGGACCGGCTGCTCGGCACCGACCCGTGGAGCCGGGCGCTGGGCCTGCTGGGCACGGCGATGGTCAGCCTGCTGCACGCCCGTCACGAGCAGGCCCGCGCCGAGCTGGACGCCGCGCTGGCCGGCTTCCGGGCCCTCGAAGACCGCTGGGGCATGATCGTGACGCTGTCCACCCGCGCCGAGGCCGCCTACCGCACCGGTGACGTCGCGTCGGCGGCCGCGCCGATGGCGGAGGCGCTGGACCTGGCCGAACAGCTCGGCTCCACCCTGGACCTGGCGGAGCTGCTGCGTACCCGCGCCGACGGGCGGCTGGTCGCCGGTGACCTGGCCGGCGCGGCCGAGGACTACCGGCGGGTGCGGCGCATCGCCGGGCCGGCCGGCGCGCCGGAGCTGGTTGCCGCGGCGGATCTGGGGCTCGGCGAGATCGCCCGCCGCGACGGCGACCCGCAGCGGGCGCGGGCGCTGTGCGAACGGGCGGTCGCGCAGTGCCCGTCGGGCTGGTTCGGCGCCGAGGTGGTGCGACTGGCGGCGCTGGTGACGCTCGGGCAGCTCGCCGACGCCGCCGGCGACCCGGCGACCGCCCGCGCGCACTACCGGCAGGTCCTCACCGCCGACGCCGGGGTGTGGGACGCGCCGGTGGTGGCCGCGGCGGCCGACGGGCTGGCCGGGCCGCTGCTGCGCGACGGCGACCACGAGGCGGCGGCCCGCCTGCTGGGCGCGGCGGCGGCGCTGCTGGCCGGCACCGGCGCGGCCGACGCCCCGGCCGGCACACCGACCGCCGCCACGCTGCGGGAACGCCTGGGCCAGGCGGCGTTCGCCACCGCGTACGCCGGCGGCGCGAACCTGCCCCGGCAGCGGGCGCTGGCGCTGCTCGACGGCCGCTGACCGGCCCGTCGCCGCCCGGTGCGCGCGCGGTACGCGCCCGGTCAGCGCCACCGGTGACGCTGACCGGCATGACCGACGACACGACGGCCGTGCTGGCCGACGGGATCCGAAAAACGTACGGCCGCACCACCGCCCTGGACGGCTTCGACCTGGCCGTGCCGGCCGGCACCGTGTACGGGGTGCTCGGCCCCAACGGGGCGGGCAAGACCACCGCGGTGCGGATCCTCACCACGCTGCTGCGTTTCGACGCCGGCCGGGCCAGGGTGGCCGGGTACGACGTCGCCTCCGACCCGGACCGGGTCCGCGCCGCGATCAGCCTGACCGGCCAGTACGCGGCCGTCGACGAGGTGCTCAGCGGACGGCAGAACCTGGTGCTGTTCGCCCGGCTGCGCCGCCTGTCCGCGCGCCGGGCCCGCCGCCGCGCCGAGGAACTGCTGGACCGGTTCGGCCTGACCGAGGCCGCCGACCGGTCGGCCGGCACCTACTCCGGTGGGATGCGCCGCCGCCTGGACCTGGCGGCCAGCCTGGTGGTGCCGCCGCGGGTGCTGTTCCTCGACGAGCCGACCACCGGCCTGGACCCGCGCAGCCGCAACGGCCTGTGGACGGCGGTGCGGGAACTGGTCGACGACGGCACCACCGTGCTGCTGACCACCCAGTACCTGCAGGAGGCCGACCACCTCGCCGACCGGGTCTGCGTCATCGACACCGGCCGGGTCGTGGCCGAGGGCACCCCGGAGCGGCTGAAGGCCCGCATCGGCGCGGACCGGCTGGAGCTGGTGGTCCACGACGCGGCGGACGTGCCCGCGGCGGCAGCCGTCGTGGAACGCGCCACCGGCGCGACCGCGACGGTGGACACCGACCTGCGGCGTGTGGACGCGCCGGTGGCCGACCGGATCGCGGTGCTCACCGCCGTGCTGCGGGCCCTCGACGACGCCGGGATCGCCGTGGAGGACGTCCTGGTCCGCCGGCCCACGCTCGACGAGGCGTTCCTGCGGCTCACCGGCGCCCACGCCGACACGCAGCGGGTGGGGGTGGCGTTGTGAGGGCGCTGACCGACGGATGGCTGATGGCCGGGCGGAACATGCGGCACGTGGTCCGCGCACCGGAGGAGATCATCCTCTACTTCAGCCTGCCGATCATGTTCGTGCTGGTGTTCGGTTACGTGTTCGGCAGCGGCATGTCCGTGCCGGGCGACGGCAGCTACCGGGAGTTCCTGCTGCCGGGCGTGTTCGTCATGACGATGCTCTACGGCCTCGGCGCGACCGCGTCGGCGATCGCGGTGGACGCCGGCCGGGGTGTGGTGGACCGGTTCCGGTCGCTGCCGATGGCCCGCTCGGCGCTGCTGTCCGGCCGCGCCGGCGCCGACCTGGTACGGGCGTGCCTGGAGATGACCACGCTGGTGGTGTGCGGGCTGTTGGTGGGCTGGCAGTGGCGCGAGGGCGTCGGCCCGGCGCTGGCGGCGGTGGCGCTGATCCTGCTGCTGCGCGTCGCGATGACCTGGGTGGGCATCCTGTTCGGGCTGCTCGTGCCGAACCCGGACACGGTCGCGGTGGTGGTGTTCCCGCTGGCGTTCCCGCTGACCGCCCTGTCCAACGTGTTCCTCGCGCCGGAGCTGATGCCGGACTGGCTGGGCGCGATCGCCGCGTGGAACCCGCTGTCGGCCACCGTGGCGGCGGCCCGGGACCTGTTCGGCAACCCGGGCCTGGGCGGGGACTCGTGGCCGGCCCGGCACGCGCTGGAACTGGCTGTCGCCTGGCCGCTGGCGCTGATCGCGGTGGCCGCCCCGGCGGCGGTGCGCCGCTACCGGCGGCTGGGCCGCTGAGAGGGCTCGGCCGCTGACACGGGGAACATCGGGGGGATGAAATCGGGGCGCGGCCGAAGCCGCGCCCCGATGCTCCCAGGCCCTTCCCGGCCGGTGGGGCGAAGACGATCAGCGCCGACCTTCGGACCGACCCGACGTGGACTGGCTGCCCCCGCCTGGCCGTTGTCTACTGGCCGTGCCTCTCACCCTGCCCGTACACCGGTAACCGCGACCGGAAGGTTGCGGCGGCCAGGTCCAGCGGGCGGGGGTCGGCGGGGCGGCGCGAACCGGTCGCGGTTACCGGTGTACGG
>NZ_RCVK01000222.1:0-75303 GCF_003667485.1 Micromonospora sp. BL1 | reverse complement strand
GGGCGTAGCCGTGGCCGGTGTGCAGGCTCTGGTAGCCGTCGAGGGCCTGGCGGACCCAGGTGTCGACCTGCGCGGCCCAGTCCACACGGTCGGCGTCGGCGTGCGCGGCGTGGTAGCGGCCGTACGAGTCGTGGCCGCCGGTGAACAGGCCGCCGCGCTTGTCGAACTCCAGCACCACGTCGACGCCGTGCTCGTTCGCCACGAAGGTCAGCTCGACCTCGTTGACGTCGTGGGCGTACTGCGGGGCGGCGTAGTACTCGACCTCCTGGTAGAACGGCAGATTCTGGTGCAGCCCGGAGATGTGCCCGCGTTCCAGGTCGGCGCCCTTGAACCCGAAGCCGAGCCGGCCGAACGCCTCGAGGATGCGCTCCTGCACCGGCAGCGGGTGCACGTACACCGGGTCCAGGTCGCCCTTGTCGATCGCGCCGCGGATCGCCACCTCGGTGCGCAGGCCCATCGTCATGCCGTGCAGGTGCTGCCCGTACAGGTCGGTCACCGGGGTCTCCCACGGCATCGCCACCTGGAACGGCAGCGACAACTGCTGACCCTCACGCAGGTGCAGACCACCCGCCACCTGGATGCGGTGGAACTCGACGAGGGCGTCGTACTCCTCCTCCGCGCCGTCGATCTCGACGCGGGCGACCAGCCCGACGGTGATGTGGTCGATCTCCACGTCATGGCTGCCGCCGGTCAGGTTCACCTGCCCGCCCAGCACGAGCCCCGGGCGGGTGCTCGGATTGGACAGGACCGTATCGACGCTCGGGCCGCCCACCCCGAACGCGCCCAGCATCTTCTTGAACACCACGAACCCCTCCCTCGACGACCGCCGACGCGCGACACCGGGATCGTGAGGAATTCACGTGAAACCCTTGTGCCGCAACGAGATCAACGGCGTCCATAATGGAAGCCGTCGAGCGGGGAAGCTACCAACGCCACCTGAGAAGTAGCTGAGTGAACTCAGCGGGTTACTCTCCGGAACCGGGGTGGAGTGCTGCTACCGCCTGCATGGCGACGTCGACGGAGGCTTGGAGGTCCTCGCGGCTCGCGCCGGCCGCGGCGTGGACGGCGTGACCCTCGCTGAGCGCCATCACGAAACGCGCGAGCGCCCGGCTGTCCAGGCCGTCGGGGAGGTCCCCCTCCTTCGCCGCGCGGGCCAGCCGCTCTTCGAGCGCGGCCTCGGTGGCCGCCCGGCCGGCGGCGAGGATCTCGGAGATCCGGGCGTTCTCCGGGGAGCAGGCCAGGCCGCCCTGGATGGAGAGGCAGCCGGCGGGGTGGCCGCCCGCGGTCAGGTTGTCGGCGCTGGCGCGCAGGAAGGCTTCGATCGCGGCGTACGCGGTCGGCTGGTCGAGGGCGGCGCGGGCGTTCGCGAGGTTGGTCTCGTGGTAGCGGTCGAAGGCCCGCTTGAACAGCTCTTCCTTGCTGCCGAACGCGGCGTACAGGCTCGGGCGGTTGATGCCCATCGCCCTGGTGAGTGAGCTCAGCGACGCGCCCTCGTAGCCCTGCTGCCAGAAGACCTCGGCGGCGCGGTCGAGGACCGTCTGCTCGTCGAAGGCGCGCGGCCGTCCCGGGGTCGGAGTCTCAGTGCCCATGCCTCGACTATACCGCTCGGTACAGAAGTGACCCAAGCCACGAACCGATCGGTACAGAAAGCTGCTACGGTGATCACGAACCGATCAGTACAAAACTGCGGCATGAGGGAAGAGCATGACCATCACGTTGATCACCGGCGCGAACAAGGGCATCGGTTTCGCGACCGCCAGACAGCTTCTCGATCTGGGGCACGTCGTCTACGTCGGAGCGCGCGACCCCAGGCGAGGCGAGGAGGCCGCCTCGGCGCTGGGGGCACGCTTCGTGCCGCTCGACGTGACCGACGACGACTCGGTGACAAAGGCGCTGGCGGCCATCGACGCCGACGAGGGGCAGCTGGACGTCCTCGTCCACAACGCGGGCATCGCCGAGAACGGCGTCGTCGACGGGCCGACCGCCCTGCGCGTCTTCAACACCAACGTGGTCGGGATCGTCCGGGTCACCGAGGCAGCACTGCCCCTGCTGCGCCGGTCGTCCAATCCGACTGTGGTCACGGTGTCGAGCAGCGCCGGATCCTTCTGGGCGGTTACCAACCCCGACCGGCCGGAGTCCACCCTGACGTCGCCGCTCTACTCGGCGTCGAAGTCCGCCGCCACGATGATCACCGTCCAGTACGCCAAGTCCCAGCCGGGGATCAGGTTCAACGCGGTCGAGCCGGGCTACACCGCCACCGACCTGACCGCCGCGATCGGCGGCGGCAGGACCCCGGCGGAGAGCGCCCGGACCGTCGTACGCCTGGCGACGCTGCCCCCCGACGGCCCGACCGGAACCCTCCAGGACGACTCCGGGCTCTTGAACTGGTAGCCGTCCACCCCGACCGCGCTCCGCACATCGAAGGAAGAGTGACATGACTCAGAACGATCTCCGCAACTGGTACCTGCGCTACGTCGCCGCGCTCAACGCCCACGAGTTCGACGGCATGGACGAGTTCATCAACGACACGGTGATGCTCAACGGCGAGCCGGGCACCCGGGACGACGTGATCGCGGTGCAGAAGCACGACGTGGACGCCGTTCCGGACCTCCGCTGGAAGGTCGAGGAGCTGCTGTTCGACCGCGACCGGATCGCCGTACGCGCGATCAACTACGGCACACCGGTGAAGGAGTGGCTGGGCGTCCCGCCCTCCGGCGCCTCGTTCGAGATCGTCGAGTACGCCATCTACAAGGTCAGCGACGGGCGGTTCGTGCAGATGACCGCCCTGCACGACTCGGCCGAGATGCTCCGGCAGCTCACCGCCGCCCGCTGACGGACACCGACGATGACCACCATCGGCATCATCGGCGCGGGTGAGGTGGGCAGCCAGCTCGCCCGCGCGGCGGTAGCCGCCGGATACGCGGTCGTGATCGCCAACTCCCGGGGGCCGCACACGCTGACGGACCTCGTGGCCGAACTCGGGCCGTCGGCGCGGGCGGCGTACGCCGCGGAGGCGGCGGCAGCGGGCGACTTCGCGATCGTCGCCGTGCCGCTCAAGGTCGTGAACGACATGCCGGTCGAGGAGCTGGCCGGCAAGGTCGTGCTGGACACGAACAACTACATGGTCTGGCGCGACGGGAACATCCCGGTGCTCGACTCGGGCGAGAAGACGGTCCACGAGCTGCGCCAGGAACAGCTCCCCACGTCGAAGGTCGCCAAGGCGTTCACCCACATCCAGGCGCCGCGGCTGCTCACCTCGGCCCGGCCCGCCGGCGCACCGGACCGGCTGGCGCTGTCCGTCTCCAGCGACCACCCGAAGGCGGTCGAACTCGTGACGCGGCTCTACGACCGGTTCGGCTTCGACACCGTGGACAACAGTCCACTGAGCGAGTCCTGGCGTACCGGCCCCGGCCAGCCCGCGTGGATCCGCCACGCGCACCAGAACCGCGAGGAGCTGGCGCTCAACCTGAGGCGTGCGCGGCGGTTCGTCACTCCGTCGCGGACATCAGCGGGGAAGTGACAGGGCCCGGCGCGGAGAGCGATCCTCCGCGCCGGGCCCGGTGCCGGGTCCGGTCAGGCGGCGCAGGTCGCGGTCGCGCCCTGACCGGTGCCGGTGCCCTGGAAGCCGAAGTTGGTCGTCTGGCCGGCGCCGACCTGCCCGTTGTAGCCCACGTTCGTGAACCGGACGGTGCCGCTGGTGCCGCTGGCCTGGGCGTTCCAGGTGCCGGTGATCGCGGCGCCGCCCGGCAGCGCGACGGTCACGGTCCAGCCGTTGATGGCCGCGGAGCCCGCGGTGACGTTCACGCTCGCGGTGAAGCCGCCGTTCCACTGGTTGATCGCGACCGACGCGGAGCAGCCGTTACCGGTCGGCGGCGGCGTGGTCGGGGGCGCCGTCGTGGGCGGCGCGGTCGTCGGCGGAGCGGTGGTCGGCGGCGCGGTCGTCGGCGGGTTGGTCGTCGGCGGCGCGGTGGTCGGCGGGTTCGGCGCGCCGTTGGCCAGGCTGAAGGCCAGGTCCGGCTGGAACGAACCGGCCGTGTAGCGGCAGCCGTCCGCCTCACCCGGCGGCTTCACCCAGAGGTACGCGTCGATGTTGGCGTCGCCGGTGTTCGTCGTCGGGTACTGCCCGATGCGCCGATCGGTGTTGTCGTCGGCGCACCAGTCCCCGGCGGCTCCCCCGTTGCGGCTGGTGTCGATGACCTGCCGCTTGCCGGAGATGCCCATGCCGTTGAGCGCGGAGATGACCGCGCGGCCGAAGTTCGCCTCGCTGGAGGTGGGGTTGAAGTTCGACACGTTGGTGAAGAAGCCGTCGGCGTACTGCACGCCGGCCGCCCGGAGCCGGTTCGCAGTGTCGTTGGCGCTGTTCCAGGTCGAGTGACCCCCGTCGAGGTACACCTTGGCGTTCGGGTTCGCCGACTTGATGGTCTGGGTCGCCGTCGTGAGCGCCTGGTTGCGGGCGTTCAGCTCACCGGTGCTCAGGCAGGTCTGGAGCGCCAGCGAGTCGGTCTCCAGGATGATCAGGACGGTCTGGTTGCCGAGTCCCCGGGCGAAGTTGGACACCCAGGTCTGGTACTGGTTGAGGTCCGGCGCGCCACCGGCGCTGGCGCCGCCGCAGTCCCGGTTGGTGATCTCGTACACCGACAGCACCGGGATCTGCTGCGCCGCGTTGGCGGCGCCGATAAAGCTGGAAACCTCGGACTGGATGGTCGACGGGTTGAAGTTGGCGTACCAGCGCGCCTGCGGCTGGCTGGCGATCTTGTCGCGGATGACTGCGGCACGCGAGTCGCCGGGGTTGGCGGCGACCCAGCGGACGACCGCCGAGGACGGGTCGCGGTAGAGCGATCCGGACACGGTGCCGGCGGACGCGCCGCCGACGGCGAGACCGACGCCGGCCGCGGCGAGCCCCGCGACGGCGGCCACGCTGATGGCCGCTGAACTGCGGCGGGACGAGAGGATAGCCACGTCGTGTTTCCTCCTGATCACATAGACGTATCTAAGTTCATGGGAGCGTTCCCACGACGGTAACGGAGGCGGGCGTCGATGCCAAGATGTGAACGCCGGCCACTGCCCCGTAATCTGTGCGGTGATCACCGGGCGAGGGCCCGCCAGTCGACCGACGAACCGGCGCGGGAGGAAGACCAGGCATGACGGCGCTACCAGGCCGGCGTCCGGCCGCGGCGGAGTCACCGGCCGCCGGGCGGCCCGCCGACGAGGATCTGCGGACACTGTTCGGGCAGTCCATCGCCGTCTTCGCCGCGCTCGCCGGGCCGACGCACGTGGTGGAGGCGGCGAACCCGGCGTTCTTCGCCGCCATCGGCGAGGAACGCGCACGCACCGGCGTTCCGCTCGCCGAGTTGATGCCGGAACTGGACGGCCAGGGCTTCATCGCCCTGCTGGACGAGGTCTACCGCACGGGCGAGTCCTACACCGGCCATGACGCCCGGATCATGCTCGGCACCGGATCGCAGGCGAGGGAGTCGTTCTTCGACTTCACCTACGAGGCACGCCGCGACGCCGCCGGCACCGTGACCGGCATCCGGGTGATCGGGGTGGAGACCACGCAGGTCAAGCAGGCGCAACGGCTGATGGCCGAACACCGCGCGATGCTGGAGCAGATCGCTCGGCAGGCGCCTTTGGCCGAGGTGCTCGACGGGATGGCCCGCTGCATCGAGAACCTCGCACCGCAGGAGGTGCTCGTCTCCGTCCTGCTCGCCGACGCGGACGGCCGGCACCTGCGCCACGGCGCCGCGCCCAGCCTGCCCGACTTCTACAACGAGGCCATCGACGGGATCGCCACCGGGGAAGGTGTCGGCTCGTGCGGCACCGCCGCGCACCGGCGGGAACCGGTCGTCGTCACCGACATCGCCACCGACCCGTTCTGGGCCGACTTCCGCGACCTGGCCGAGCGGGCGGGGCTCGCCGCCTGCTGGTCCACGCCGATCCTGGCCCGTGACGGCAGCCTGCTCGGCACCTTCGCCATGTACCACCGCACCCCGCGCGTCCCGCGGGACACCGACCTGGCCCTCGCCCGGGTCTTCACCGGCACCGCCGCCCTGGCCATCGAACGCCACCACATCGAAGAGGCGAAGGCCGCCGCGGACGCCCGCGCGCGAGCCGCCCACGACGAGCTGGCCCGGGTGGTACGGGCGGAGCGGGAACTACGCGCCGAGGCCGAGCAGCGCGCCGCCGCAGCCGCGGAACTCACCGCCCGGCTGCGCACCGCTGCCGCCGCGCAGGCCGCCTCTCCCCGCCCCGAGCGGTGTCAGCTCGGCGGCAGCGACGGCTGCACGGCACCCGCCGAGATCAAGATCGCCGACTCGTGGGGCGACGCGGCGTGGGGCTGCCCGGTCCACGTCGAGGAGGCGATCATCAACGTCCGTTCGGTGTTCATCGCCAACGAGGAACTCGGCGGCCTGGCCGCCTACGTCAACCGCTGACCGGACACGCCCGGGCCTAGCGCCGGACGGGCGCGCCGGCCGACTTGCGAGCGGTGCTCGCCGCGGTGAACGGGCTCCGCAGACGGGTCATGGATTCGGCGCTGACGTCCGCGATCGGACTGCGCTCGTCGTCGGTGGCCCCGAGCCCTTCCACGCGGAAGGGGTTCAGGGCGAAAGTGTTGTCGGGCACGTGGTGCTCCAAGGAAATCTGCACGGCAGCGTTCGACTCAGTCATCGCGGCTGGGAAACCGTGGGAGAAGCAAGGGGTCGGCGATCAGCCGTCGGTACCCCGTACCGACAGCCTAGCGCGCATCGGCCGGACGGGCGCGCCACGGCCGAAACCGGTGACGTTCTCAGAGCTGGACGACGTGACCCACCCGGGGCGGCGTCCGGCCCGCGAGGACGTCGAGCCACGCGTCCCGCAGCCCGTCCGGGCCGGTGCCGACCCGTACGTCGAGCCATCCGCTCACCACCTGGGAGAACCGCTGCCAGGCGTCGGCGAAGCGTTCGTCGAGACCGGTCCGGCCCCAGTCCTGGCTCCGCTTGCGGATGCGTACCGGCGCGAAGAAGACCTCCCCGGCGGCGCCGGCGTTCGGCGTCTGCTGGGTGAGGCCGACGGCGATGTCCCGGACGAGCAGGTCGCCGAGGTGCGCCCGCAGGGCGGCGCGGGTCGCGGGTGAGCCGGACAGGTCGAGGTAGACGGTCGGAACGGCGTCGAGCGCGTCGATGTCGTCGTAGGAGAGGACCTCGTCGTAGCAGCCCAGCGACCGGGTGAAGGCGAGGTTGCCGGGCGAGGTGAGCCCGATCAGGCGCGGGCCGCGGCCGTGCAGCTCGAACGCGGCGGCGTACGCCGTCTTGCTGGACGCGGACGACAGCACCAGCGCCGTCGCTCCGTAGCCGTCCTCGTCGACGACCTGGTCGGCGAGCATGAACGAGGTGAAGAACAGCGGCCGGAACAGGATCAGCAGATCCTCCTGCTCCGCCCGGTAGGCGGGGTCGCCGTCGGTCGACCGGTAGGAGTTGTACGGCGAGGGCAGGCCGGCCCGGTGCGGGCTGGCGTCCCGGAACCCGGACGCGTCCACCCGGTCCGGGCGTACCACCAGGTGGCCGGCGGGCGGCAGGTAGCCGTAGACCCGTTGCCCCGGCTCGACACCGGCCACTGTGGACGTGACGACCTCGGCGAAGCCCCACAGTGGCGGGAGCCCCCACCCACCGTCGAGGCCACGGGGCTGCGGCGGGAAGAACTCCCAGTAGCGCATCGCCTCGCCGAGCACCGCGTAGGTGACGTTGTTGGCGGTCAGGCCGACGCGGTCCACGCGCAGCAGCGCCTCGCCGTCGGCGAGGCCGGGCACGGCGCCGTCGACGAGTGTGGTGCGAGCGAGGTCGTCACGGGCCACAGCGAACGTCCACGAGTCAGCCATGGCCTGACGCTAGGCAGCCGCCAAACTCCAGACAAGTGCACTGGGAGTGCAAAATCCCACTCGGCGGCACCGTTGCGCGCCGGCGGTTCAGAGGTAACGAATACCCGTCAGCTCCGCCGCCGCAGCCCAGAGGCGCTCACCCATGGCCGGGTCGGCGGCCTGCCGGCTCAGCCGCGCCTCGGTCACCGGACCCCAGGTCTCGAAGAAGCGGGACGGGCCGAAGAACTGACCGCCGCGTACCTCCGGGTCGGTCGCGGCCCGCAACTGCGGCAGGACGCCCCGCTCGACCGGCTGGGTGGCGAGCAGGCCGAGCCGCCCGATCACCCGTCCCAGCCGGCCCCGGTGTGCCCAGGCACGCGGCGTGAGGTTGCTGCGGGTGAGACCGGGATGTGCCAGCGCGCTGACGACCGGCGACCCGGCCGCGCGCAGGCGGCGGTCCAGCTCGACGCCGAAGACGGTGGTGGCGAGCTTCGAGCGGCCGTACGCGGCAGAGGCCCGGTAGTCGCGCTCGGACATCAGGTCGCCGAAGTCGAGGCGCGCGTTGCGGTGGGTGAGGGAGCTGAGGCTCACCACCCGCGCCGCCCGCGCCCCGGCCAGGGCGTCCAACAGCAGGCCGGTTAGCGCATAGGGGCCCAGCGTGTTGGTGGCGAACTGGAGCTCGAAGCCGTCGGCGGAGGTACGGCGCGGGCCGAGCAGCACCACACCGGCGTTGTTTACGAGCAGGTCGATCGTCGGGTGGTCGGCGGTCAGCTTCGCGGCGAACGCGCGTACCGAATCGAGGCTCGCCAGGTCCAGCTCGCGTACCTCGGTGTCGCCGCCGATGCGGCGGGCGGCCTGCCGGCCGGCGGCGGTGTTCCGCACGGCCAGCACGACGTGGGCGCCGTGGCGGGCCAGCTCGGTGGCGGTGACCAGGCCGAGGCCCGAGTTCGCGCCGGTCACGACGGCGACCCGGCCGCGCTGGTCGGGGATGCGGTCGGCGGTCCATCCGGTCATCTGCTGCTCCTCGGGTGCGGGGTTGGCGTCGAGCGATGACGCTAGGAGCGGTCCGGGGTGTCTCGGTCGTTCGCGGTTGCCTAGGTCCGCGGGACCTACCCTGGGCGCGCGGCGTCACGGCAGACTGGCGGCATGAGCAGCCCGCATCCGTACGCACGCGAGCTGGGCGCCTTCCTCCGCGCCCGGCGTGGCCGACTGCGCCCGCGCGACGTCGGCCTGGAGCCGGGCGGCCGGCGCAAGGTGACCGGCCTGCGGCGGGAGGAACTGGCCCTGCTGGCCGGGCTGAGCACCGACTACTACCAGCGGATGGAGCAGGGCCGGGAGGTACGCCCGTCGGACGACGTCCTGGACGCGCTCGCGGGCGCCCTCGGTCTGGACGACACCGAACGCCGGCACCTGTTCACGCTGGCCCGGGCCGCCCGGCGGCCGGCGCCCGCCCGCGTCGAGCGCGGTCCGGAGCGGGTGCCGGACAGCACCCGGCGGCTGCTGCGGGTGATGGACACCCCGGCGGTGGTCCTCGGCCGGCACCTGGACCTGCTCGACTGGAACCCGATGGCGCAGGCGCTGCTCGGTGACCCGGCGGACCACCCGCCGGGCCGGCTCAACATGCTCCTGCTGCTGTTCGACGACGCGCTGACCGGAGGACGGAGCTGCCCGGACTGGGAGCGGCAGGCGCTGGACTACATCGGCATGCTCCGCGCCGCCGTCGCCGACGACCCGACCCATCCCCGCGCCACCGCGATCGTCGGCGAGCTGAGCATCCGCAGCGCGGAGTTCCGGCGGCTGTGGGCACGGCACGACGTGCGCGCCTCGGTGAGCGGTACCAAGACGTTCCGGGTGCCCGGACTGGGGGACATCGTCCTGGACTGGGACACCTATCCGCTGCCGGGCAGTCCCGGCCCGGTCGTGCTCGTCTTCACCGCCGAGCCGGGCAGCCCGGACGCCGACCGGCTACGGCTCCTGGCGTCGTGGCGCGCGACCGGCCCGGCGTCCGCGTGATCAGGCGGACACCGGTCACCGTCCCCGGTTGAGGCCGACGATCGCGCCGTTGAGGGCGGTAGCGAAGAGGGTCCAGGCGACGTACGGGGCGAGTGCCGCCCCGGCGGGACGGTCGGTGCGCGCCGCGCGGCCCAGCAGCACGAGGTTGGACACGTTGAGCGCGGCGATCTCGGCCAGCGCGGCTCCGGGTCTGCGGGCGCCGAAGAACAGGGCGCTCCAGCCGGCGTTGAGCGCCAGGTTGAGCGCGTAGCCGCGCGCGAAGGCGGCGCGCTCGGGCCCCTCGGAGCGGTCCAGCGCGCGGGCGCCGGCCACCGCGATCAGCCCGTACAGCGGTGTCCAGACCAGGGGGAACGCGGTGGACGGCGGCTGCCAGGCGGGCTTGCGCAGGCGGCGGTACCAGCGCGACGAGGTGCCGGTGGAGGTGGCGGCGGCGCCCGCGGCGGCGGTCGCGGCGACTGCTGCCGCGGTCTTGACCAGGGTCGGTACTCGCATACCGGGTCAGCTACCCGGCCAGCGGCGGATAAACCCGCACCACCGGAAGAGCCACTTCCGGACACCCCCGGTGCACAGATCCTTCATCGAAGGATGCAGAACTCGTAGACAATTTTCATGCCCTTCGATAGCCTCGCCATTCAGTGATGCTTGTCGATAGGAGGCTCCATGCGACGGCTCGTGCTCTCCTTCACGCTGGCGACGATCGGTGCCTGGGCCGTGGTGCCGGCACCGGCCTCGGCCGCACCCCGCCCGGCACCGGCGCCCGTCACCGACGCGGTGACCGCGAAACTCCTCGGCCAGGCCGACGCCGCGACCCGGACCGCCGGGCCGCAGCGGACCCGGGTCACGGTCACCCGCGCCGACGGCCGGTGGGCGTTCGGCACCGCGGTACTGCTGGCCGACCGGTCCGAGGACGCGCACCCCACCGGATCGGTCTTCCTCGCCCGGTCCGACACCAAGGGCTGGACCGTCGCCTTCGACGGCGAGGCGTCGTTCGGCGACCTGGCCGCCGCGTCACCGCTGGTGAGCGAGAACGAGAAGGCCGTGTTCCGCACGCCGGTCGCGCCACTGGCCGCGGGCGGGGACTTCCGCACCGGCATGGCACTGCCGTTCGCGGTCGGGCAGACGTGGACGCTGACCTCCGGGCCGCACGGCTGGGGCGGGGCCGCCGCGCCGTGGAGTTCGGTCGACCTCGCCGGTGGTGACCAGGTGGTTCGCGCCGCGCGGGCCGGAACCGCGTACACGATGTGCACCGGGTGGATCCGGGTCATCCACGACCGGGGCTACTCGACCGACTACTACCACCTGTGGAGCAGCATCTCCGTCAACGGCGCCGCCGTCGCGCAGGGCGCGTACCTCGGCTACACCGGCACCGACGTCACCTGCGGCGGCTCCGCCACCGGCCGGCACGTGCACTTCGGGCTGCGGCAGAACTCGGCGTACGTGCCGATCGCCGGGCACGGCATCGGCAAGTGGGACTTCGTCAGCGGCGCGGCCGCGTACCAGGGCGGCGCCCGGCACGGGTCCGCCTACGTCGGCGGCGGTGGCGGCGTCTACAACTACGGCGCGCTCGGCTTCAACCAGGGAGTCGTCGACGCCAACGGCGGTGGCACGCTGACCCGGCGCTCCGGCCCCGGCACGGGATACGGCGCGGTCGGGTCGATAGCCGACGGCGCCACCGTCACCGTCTCCTGCTCCGCCAACGGCACCTCGCACACCGGCCGGTACGGCACCACGGCACTGTGGGACCGGCTCAGCGACGGCAGCTGGGTGTCCGACGCCTACCTCTCCACCGGGGTCAACGGTCCGATCAACGGCTGGTGCTGACCACGCCGCGAGACACGTGCCGGCGCCGGACACGGCGTCGGCACGCGCGGCGTATGACGCAGACGGGATGCCCCCATCCATTGCCGTTCATCGATGTCTGCCCATAGGCTCCCTGCCACCGCGAGTGCGGCCCGGCGGGGCGGCACAGCGTCGATGTCTGGAGGGAACCATGGTCCGTTGGCGCAGATTCCTCGGCCGGATGGCGGCCGTTCTGGCAGTGGTCACCGCGGGAGCGGTCACCGCGGTGGCGCCCGCCGCAGCGGCACCCGCCGGGGACATGACGCCGTACGTCGTCGGCGGCACCCGGGCCGCGCAGGGCGAGTTCCCGTTCATGGTCCGGCTCTCGATGGGCTGCGGCGGAGCGCTCTACAGCCCGCGACTGGTCCTCACCGCCGCCCACTGCGTCGGCCGTACCGGCGCCGACACCAGCATCACCGCGACGCTGGGCGTGGTGGACCTCCAGTCCTCCAGCCGGATCCAGGTCCGCTCCAACTACGTCTACCGGGCCCCCGGCTACAACGGCAACGGTGACGACTGGGCGCTGATCCGGCTCGCCACCCCGGTCACCTCGCTCGCCACGCTCAACATCGCCACCAGCACCGCGTACGACAACGGCACGTTCACGGTGGCGGGCTGGGGCGCCGCGCGGGAGGGCGGCGCGCAGCAGCGCTACCTGCTCAAGGCCACGGTGCCGTTCGTCGACGACACCACCTGCAACCGCTACTACGGCGGCGACGTGATCCCCAGCGAGGAGATCTGCGCCGGTTACGCCAGCGGCGGTGTCGACACCTGCCAGGGTGACTCGGGTGGCCCGATGTTCCGCCGGGACGCCGCCGGCGCCTGGATCCAGGTGGGCATCGTGAGCTGGGGCAACGGTTGCGCCCGCCCCAACTACCCCGGCGTCTACACCCAGGTCAGCACGTTCGCCTCGGCGATCCGGTCCGCCGCCGCGAGCCTCGGCGGCTGACGACGCACGCGCGGTGGCCCGGTCGCGGCGAAGCGGCCGGGCCACCGCCATGTCCGCGCGGATCCGCCGCCCGCTCACGACGGTGACGGCGACTGCTAACTTCCGGACGCATGGACGACTCCCCTCGCTGGTACCGCCCGGCCCCCGACGTGCTGCTCACGGCCGGCAGCGCCACCGCGCTGCTCGGCTACCTGATCCCCTGGTTCCGCGCCAGCCGCCTCCACCAGTGGTCGTACTCGGGCTGGGCCTACCTGGAGACCGAGGGCGGCTGGACCTGGCTGGTCGTGGTGTCCCTGGTGATCGCCGTCCTCGCCGGCCTCTGGGCCGGGCGGAGCGTGGCGTGCGCCAAGCTCGCGGTCGGCGCGGCGGTGGCCGGGATGTTCCTCGCCGGTGCGGTGGTCGCGGTGAGTCTGGGCGCGCTGCCGGAGCGCGACAGCATCAACTGGGTCGGTGAGCTGCCGTTCGAGATGGGGATGCCGCTCATGGCGGTCGGATTCGGGGCGGTCGTCGCCGGGGCGCTGGGCACCGTACGCCGCCCGGTGCAGGAGTGACGCCGGGTCACGCCGCCGGCAGGTCCACCACCCGGGTGGCCCAGCGGGCCATCAGCGCCGGATCGTGGGTGATGACCAGGACCCCGGCGGAGTGCCGGCGCTGGTAGTCGGTGACGACGGCGGCGACGTGCGCCTGGGTGGAGGCGTCGAGCATCGCGGTGGCCTCGTCGCAGAGCAGATAGTCCGGCCGGTGGACCAGGGCGCGGGCCAGGCAGGCGCGTTGCAGTTGCCCGTCGCTCACCGCGTGCGGGCGGCGGGTCAGCAGGTCGGGGGTCAGGCCGGCCAGGTCGGCCAGTTCCGCCGTACGGGCCGCCGCCTGCTCGCGCGGTGTGCCGGTGGCGCGCAGCGGCTCGGCGATGATGTCGGCGAGGCTGAGCCTCGGGTCGGTGGCGGCGCGCGGGCTCTGGAACATGATCGCGACGCGGGTGCGCAGTTCCGCCGGCAGGCGGTGGCGGACGCCGCCGAGCGGTCGCCCGTCGATCGTGACGTGACCGCTGTCCGGGGCGTGCAGCAGGGCGAGGACGCGGGCGAGCGTGGACTTGCCGCTGCCCGAGGGGCCGCGCAGCCCGACCGTCTCGCCGGGGGCGACGTGCAGGTCGACCCGGTCGAGGACGCGCTGCCCGCCGTACGCGACGGAGACCTGGTGCGCGGCGAGTCCGCCGGCCGCCGCGTCGCCCGGGGCGGCGGCGTCGGTGGCGCCGGGAACCGTGATCGTCATGCCGGTACCTCCTCGCGCAGCGGGTGGTGACAGGCGACCCGGCCCGCGCCGTCGGCGGCGGGTCGGGGCAGCCTGTCGCAGGTGTCGGTGGCGCGGGCGCAGCGCGGGGCGAAGGCGCAGCCGCCGGGCAGGTCGGTGAGCGTGGGCGGGTGGCCGGGCACCGGCACGAAGGCGCGGTCGGGCAGGGCGTCGAGCAGACCGGCGGTGTACGGGTGGGCCGGGCCGTCGAACAGCGCCTCGGTGGGGCGGTGCTCGACGATCCGGCTGGCGTACATCACGGCGACGGTGTCCGCGACACGGCGTGCGGCGGCCAGGTCGTGCGTGATGAGCAGGACGGCGGCGCCGGTGTCGCAGCGGCGCCGCAGCAGGTCCAGCGTGTGGTCGACGAGCGGCCGGTCGAGGCCGGTGGTGGGTTCGTCGGCGAGCAGCACCGGCGGGTCGGGCGCGAGCGCGAGCGCGGTGGCGAGCCGCTGGGCCATGCCGCCGGACAGCTCGTGCGGGTACCGGTTCAGGTCGGCCGGGTCGAGGCCGACGTCGGCGGCGATCCGGTCGGCGGCGGCGGGCGCGTCGCGGCGGCTGTGCCCGTGCGCGCGCAGCGTCTCCTCCAGCAGCTTCCGCCCGGTACGCACCGGCGTGAGCGCGGTGGCGGGGCTCTGCGGGACGAGGCCGACGCCCCGGCCGCGTACGTGCCGGGCGAGGTGCCGCTCCCCCGCGCCGATCAGGTCGGCCTCGTCGCGGCCCGGCACGTGCAGGCGGGCCTGCCCGGTGACGGTGGCGTTGCGCGGCAGCAGGCCGAGCAGGGCGTGCGCGAGGACCGACTTGCCGCACCCGGACTCGCCGACCACCGCCAGCAGCTCGCCGGGCCGCAGCGTGAGGCTCAGGTCGGTGACGGCGTGCACGACGGCGTCGCGCAGCCGGAAGCGGACGGTCAGCCCGTCGACGGTCAGCAGCGCCGCGGCGGTCACAGGTGCAGCTCCGCTCGTACGCGCGGGTCGAGGCGGTCACGCCACCGGCCGGTGAGCACGGCCAGCGCCAGCGTGGCCGCCACGAGCAGGAGACCGGGGACGATGCTGGCCCACCAGGCGCCGGTGAGCAGCGACCGCTGCCCGTCGTTGATCATGTTGCCGATCGAGGCGAGGTGCGGGGGCAGGCCGAGGCCGAGGAACGACAGCGCGGTCTCGTGCCAGACGGCGTGCGGCACCATGAGCGTGGTCGCCAGCGCCAGGCGCGGCAGCACGTGCGGCAGCAGGTGCCGGGTGAGCACCCGGACGCGCCCGGCGCCGCCGGAGATCGCGGCGTCGACGAACGGCCGGTTGCGCAGGCTGAGCAGTTCCGACCGGACGATCCGGGCGGTGGACAGCCAGTGCGTCAGCGCGATGGACGCGATCACCGCGCCGAGGCTGGGGCGCAGCATCGCCACGATGAAGATGCCCAGCAGCAGGTGCGGCAGCGCGGCGACGGTGTCCACGACGCGCATGAGCGCCCGGTCCACCCAGCCGCCGACGCTGCCGGCGACGGCGCCGACCAGGCCGCCGATGACAGCGGCGACGAGCGCGGCGACCGCGCCGACGAGCAGCGAGACGCGCAGGCCGTAGAGGCTGCGCACGGCCACGTTGCGGCCGAGGTCGTCGGTGCCTGCCAGGTGCTCCGGCGAGGGCGCGAGCCGGGTACGGGAGAGGTCGACGGCGCTCTGGTCCAGCGGCCACAGGACCGGGGCGAGCAGCGCGGCGGCGACGACACCGGCGAGCACCACGACGGCGACTGTCGTGCCCACGCTGCCGGGGCGGCGCAGGCGCCGGACGCGCGCGGGAAGGGCGAGATCAGTCATCGAGGCGTACCCGGGGGTCGGCGGCGGCGTAGGCGAGGTCGGTGAGCAGGTTCGCGGTCAGCACCACGACGGTGGTGACCAGCGTCGTGGCCGCGAGCAGCGGGAAGTCGGCGCCCAGCGCGGCCTCGACGGTGACCGCGCCGAGGCCGGGCAGGGAGAACACGGTCTCCACCAGGACGGCGCCGCCGACGAGTTCGGGCAGGTGCGTGCCGACCAGCGTGAGGAACGGCAGCAGCGCGGTGCGCAGCGCGTGTCCGAACAGGACGACCCGGCCGGGGAGCCCGCGGGCGCGGGCCGCCAGGACGTGGTCGTCGCGCAGGCTCTCGGCGACCGCGTCGCGGACGAACAGCACGAACCAGGGCGCCTGGGAGATCCCCAGCACTGTCACCGGAAGCACCAGGTGGCGGGCCACGTCGGCCGGGTCGGTGCCGGTGGCGGTGATGTCGGTGAGCCCGCCGGCGGGCAGCCAGCCGAGGCTGAGGGCGAACACGGCGATCGCCGCGAGGCCGATCCAGAAAACCGGCATGGACTGCACGGCGTACGCGACGGCGCGCAGCGCCCGGTCGAACCAGCCACCACGCCGGTACGCGGCCAGCGTGCCCAGCAGCACGCTCGCCACCAGCACCAGGGCGAGCGCGGTGCCGACGAGCAGCAGCGTCCAGCCGGCCCGGGCGGCGAGCACCGAGGTGACCGGCTCGTGCCGGCTGGTCGACCAGCCCAGGTCGCCGCGCAGCAGGTTGCCGACCCAGCGGGCGTACTGCACCGGCAGCGGGTCGTCGACACCCCAGTTGGCGCGGATCTGCGCGAGGTTCTCCTCGCTGGTGGTGAACGCCGCCGCGCCCGCGTACTGCTGGGCCGGGTCGATCGGGGAGGCGGCGCCGAGGGCGAACATGCCCATGCTGGTGGCCGCCAGCACCGGTACGGCGACCAGCAGCCGCCGCCGGACCACGGCACCCGCACCGGCCAGTCGCCGCCGGCCGGTCACGGGTGACGTCACGACGTCTTCGTCCAGGTGTGCACGTTCCACCAGATGCTGTTGGCGACGTCGTGCTCGTGCGGCTCGACCCGCGGCGTCACCCCGGTCACGGCGTCCTTCAGCACGTAGGTGTGCTGGAGGTAGGTGAGGAACACCCACGGCACGTCGGCGGCGAGCTGCTTCTGGAACGTGGCGTACGCGGCCTTGCGGGCGGCCGGGTCGGCGTTGTCCCGGCCGGCCTGCAACGCGGCGTCGGTGGCCGCCGAGCGGTACGAGCCGGGGTTGAAGAAGCCCTGCCCGGCGAAGGCCGAGTTGAACAGCTTGTAGGAGACGAAGTCCGGGTCGTACGGCGTGCCGTAGCCCATGATCAGCGCGTCGTTCTTCATCCGCGGGGTGATCGCGTCCCAGGTCAGCCCCTCCGGGGTGACAGTGATGCCGACCTTCTTCGCGTCGGCGGTGACGGCCAGGGCCAGTTCCTTGCGCAGGCTGTCGGTGGCCGGGTACAGGAGCGCGAACGCCGCCGTACGCCCGTCCTTGACCCGGATGCCGTCGGGGCCCGGCTTCCACCCGGCGGCGTCCAGCGCGGCGGTCGCCGCGGCGAGGTCGGCGCCGGGCTTGCCCGCGATCGAGGGCTCGGCGTATTCCGACGTCGGCGGCACCGGCCCGAACGCGGGCTCGCCCGCACCGCCGAGCACGCCGGTCACCATGGCCTGCCGGTCCACCGCGACGTTCAGCGCCTTCCGGATCGCCGGGTCGGCGGTCACCGGGTTGCCCATCGGCAGCATGACGCCCCGGTAGTCGGCGGTCGGCACCTTGTGCACCCGGTAGCCGTTGCGGCTCTCGAACCCGGAGGCGAGCTTCGGTGCCAGCTCCGCCGCGTCGAACTCGCCGGCCCGCATCCGCTGGGCCCGGACGTTGTCGTCGGCGACGAACGCCACCACGACGCCGGAGTTCGCCGGCTTGCCGCCCCAGTACGTCTCGTTCGCCGCGAGCACGAGCCGGTCACCCGGGGTCCAGGACGTGAACCGGTACGGGCCGGTGCCGACCGGCTTGCGGTTGAACGACGCCTTGTTGACGTCCTGCCCGGCGAACGCCTTCGCCGGGACGATCCCCAGCGCCAGCCGTTGCAGGAACGGCGCGTACGCGTATTGCAGCGTGAACACCACTGTCCCCGGGTCGGGCGCGGTGACGGAGGCGAGCATGTCCAGATCGGAGCGCAGCGTGGAGTCGACGGCCGGATCGAGCACCGCCTGGTAGGTGAGCACCACGTCCTGCGCGGTCAGCGGGCTGCCGTCGTGGAACAGCACGCCCTCGCGCAGCTTCGCGGTGACCGTCTTCCCGTCCGCCGAGACGGTGGGCAGTTCACGGGCCAGGGCGGGCACGAGTTCGTTGCGGGCGTCCCGGGCGACCAGCCCGTCGAAGATCAGCGACGCGCCGTCAACGCCGTAGTTGAGCACCGGGTTGAGTGTGTCCGGCTCGCCCGCGGTGGCGACCACCACTGTGCCGGCGCTGCCCGTCCCGCCGGTCGAGGCCGTCGGCGACGAGCAGCCGGTGACGGCGAGCAGGGCGGCGGCGAGCGCCACGGCCACGCGTACGGGCTTGGGCCTGATCGCCACCGGCAACTCCTCGAACACTCGTCTGCGGGTGGCAGCGGGCGGGCGCTCCGGCGAGGATCGATCATCGCGTGCCGGAGCGCCCGCTACCGCCACTATTCGGTAGTTGCCAACTATATGCAATAACCTCTGGTCGATAGCGGCGACCCGCCGCCCCCGATGTCGCTCGCGAGGCGGACGTCCGGCGCGCTGAATATGCTCAGAGCGTGGAGGACAGCGAGCAGGCGGTGCTGGCGGGGATGTTGCAGTCGGCCGAGGACGCCGCCCCGGTGGAGGCGGTCGAGGCCGTCACCGGCGTCATCGCCACGGCGCTGAACGCGCTCGGCGTCTCGCTGCTGATCGCCGACCTCAGCGGCCGTGCGCTGGTCCGGCTGACCCACCAGCCCGCCGGCGGCGGTCCCGGCCGGCGCCACGGCGAGGAGGACGCCGAGGTCCTCCCCTTCGACGGCGGGCACTACGAACAAGCGCTACGCCGGCAGACTCCCCGGGTCGTCCCCGGCGACGGCACGTGGACGGTGCTGGCACCGGTCACCGACCGCGGTGAGGCGATCGGCCTGCTGGAGATCGACCTGCCCGACGAGCCGGACGACGACGCGGTGAACTGGGTCGCCCGTACCGCGCACGCGCTGGCGTTCGTGGTCATCGCCAACCGCCGGCACACGGACCTCTTCGAGTGGGGACAGCGGACCACGCCGTTCACCCTCTCCGCCGAGATCCAGCGCCGCCTGCTGCCCGCCTCGTTCACCTGCGAGGCCGGCGCCTTCGCCCTCTCCGGCTGGCTGGAACCCGCCGCCAGCGTCGGCGGCGACACGTTCGACTACAGCCTCGCCCGGGACCTGCTGCACCTCAGCGTCACCGACGCGATGGGCCACGGCGTGGCGAGCGCGCTCACCGCCACCCTCGGCGTGGGCAGCCTGCGCAACACCCGACGGCGCGGCGCCGGCCTGGTCGCCCAGGCCGAGGAGGCCAACCGGGCCGTCGCGGAGCACGCCAACGTACGCGGCGCGTACGTCACCGCCGTGCTGGGCCGCATCGACCTGACCACCGGGCGCTGCGAGCTGCTGAACGCCGGGCACGTCCCACCGCTGCTGGTCCGGGACGGCCGGGTCGTACCGGTGGAACTACCGGGCAACTTCCCGCTGGGCATGTTCCCCGGCGAGAGCTACCGCAGCGCGGAGCTGCCACTGCGGCCCGGCGACCGGCTGGTGGTGGTCACCGACGGCATGCGCGAACGCAACGCGGCCGACCTCGACCTGCCCGCCGCCCTGCCCCGTCTCGCCGACCTGCACCCCCGCGAGGCGGTCCGGGCGCTGTCCGACGCGGTGCTGGAGATCGCCGGGCCGGCTCTGGCCGACGACGCCACGCTGCTCGTCGTCGACTGGTACGGCGACCACGGGCCACGGCGCAGCACCGCCGGCGCCGACCTCACCCGCACCAGCGATCGCCCCGGCGAGGAGCGCTCACGGCACCAGCGGTGACGCGTCCTCCGCCTCCGGCACGGTGTCGAACAGCGGGATCACGCGGTCCACCGAGGTGATCGAGAAGACCCTGCGCACGGACGGGCGAACACCGGCCAGGCCCAGCCAGCCGTCGCGCTCGCGCAGGCTCTTGTAGCCGACCACGAGCGCGCCCAGGCCACTGGAATCCATGAATCCGACGCCGGTCAGGTCGACGACGACGACCCGGGCACCGCCCTCCGTGAGCTCGTGCAGCCGGTCGCGCAACTGCGGAGTGGTGCTCATGTCCAGGTCGCCGACGACTTCGATCACCGGGCCGACACGCCCCTGCCTGCTCGTCGCCGAGAACTCCACCACTCCCCCTCAACCGCGTACCTCGCTACCCGACACCGTGCCAGAAACCGGCCCCTGCCGCCTCCCGTGGGGCGTACGTCGGCTCAGCGGTCTTCCCGGGAAGTGGTGGACGACACCTCGGTGCCGGTCCGCCGCACCGGAGCGGGAATCCGCACCTCGGCGGCGGCCCGGCGGCGCTCGGCGAGGCGTACCGCCGGACGCATGGCCAGGCCCGCGACCACGAACAGCCCGCCGAGCACCAGCCAGCCCGGCGTGCCCCAGCCGAGAAGCAGCGAGGTCAGCAGCACCGGGCCGAGCATCCGGGCGAGCTGCGGCGCCATGCCGAAGAAGCCCTGGTACTGCCCCTGCCGGTCGGGCCGGGCCAGGGTGAAGCCGACCTCCCAGCCGCTGGCCGCCTGCACCATCTCGCCGAACACCTGCACCAGGGCCGCGGCGAGCAGCACCGCCGAGGCCACCCACGCGCCGCCGACCATCCCGGACACCGCGTACGCGCCACAGGCGACCAGCAGCACCCAGCCGGCGTGCCCGCTGGCCCGGGCCGCCGAGCCCGGATCGGTCACCCGGCGGGCCACCCGGACCTGCCACAGCACCACGCACAGCATGTTGACGGTGAGCACGATCGCGCCCATCGGCGCCGGGGCGTCGGTCCGCTCCGCGATCCACAGTGGCAACGCCAGGCTGAGCAGCGGCATGTTCAGGCACATCACCGCGTTCAGCAGCGTGATCAGCGCGTACGGGCGGTCGCGCAGCACGGCCAGCCGTCCCGGCTCGGGTCCGGCCGGGACCGGCGCCGCCGCCTCGGGCAGCCGGCGCACCAGCAGGGCGGCGGCCAGGAAGCTCGCCGCGTCCAGCGCGAAGGCCGACAGGTACGCCGGGCGGGTGTCCGCCCAGAGCACGAGCGCGCCCAGCCCGGCCCCGGCGGCCAGGCCGGCGTTCGCGACCGACTGCAACCGCGCGCGTACCGCCGTGCGCCGCGCGGGCTCGATCAGCCCGACCAGCAGCGCCTGCCGGCTGGCGGTGAGCCCGGCCTGGCAGGCGGCGTAGCAACAGGCGAGCAGCACGAACAGCGGGAAGGAGCGGATCACGAGGAAGCCGCCGAGCGCGGCGGCGGTGGCGACCGCGAAGACGCCCGTCATCCGCCGTGCGCCGTAGCGGTCGGCCGACTGGCCGGCGGGCACCCCGGCGAGGATGCCCGCCGACCAGCCCACGGTGAGGGCGATCCCGACCTGCGCCGGGGACAACCCGACCACCCGGATGAAGAACAGCGCCGAGCAGGCGTAGAACGCGCCGTCACCCACCGAGTTGGCGAGCTGCGCCAGGCTCAGCACCCGGACCCGTCGGCCGGTGTCGACATCGGTCATTGCCCGTCCCCCGTTCGCCGATCTCCTTCCTCCATCCAAGACCTGCGAATTGGCCGCGAGAAGCGCCGATTCCCGGCGATCCGATTGGGCCAATGTAGGGTCGGCGCCGTGGACGTACACGTCAGCCTGGCCGGGCCCGGCGACCGCGCCACCCGGATCCACAGGCAGTTGCTGGAGGCGATCCTGGACGGCCGGCTGCGGCCCGGCGAACGGCTGCCACCGACCCGCGAACTCGCCCGGCGGCTCGACGTCTCCCGCAACACGGTCGCGGTCGCCTACGAGCGGCTGACCGCCGAGGGCCTGCTCACCGCCCGGGTCGGCGCGGGGACGTTCGTCGCCGACGAGCCGGTCGCCCGCGCCCGGCCCCGTCCGGCGCCGGCCGGCGGGGTACGCCCCCGCGCGTTCTGGGCATCCGCCGCACCGGCACCCACCGCCACGCCCCGGCCCGGCCACGACTTCCGGGCCGGCACC
This sequence comes from Micromonospora sp. BL1, assembly GCF_003667485.1. NCBI lineage: Bacteria > Bacillati > Actinomycetota > Actinomycetes > Micromonosporales > Micromonosporaceae > Micromonospora > Micromonospora sp. BL1. The sequence continues at coordinate 53,339 of NZ_RCVK01000222.1, read as the reverse complement.
CCGGACACCGGGTTGTTCCCGCTGGCCACCTGGCGTCGGCTGGTCACCGGTGAACTGCGCACCTCGACGATCCGGGGCGGGTACGCCGACCCGGCCGGGCACCCGGGCCTGCGTGCCGCCGTCGCCCGGTACGTGGGGCTGGCCCGCGCGGTACGGGCCGGGCCGGAGGACGTCGTCGTCACCCAGGGCGCGCAGCAGGCGCTGGACCTGATCGCCCGGGTCGTGCTCGAACCGGGCGACCGGGTGGCCGTCGAGGATCCCGGCTATCCCCCTGCCCGGCGGCTGTTCGCCGGCCACGGCGCGCGGATCGTGCCGGTGCCCGTCGACGACGAGGGCATCGACGTACGCGCGCTGCCCGGCGACGCACGGCTGGTCTACGTCACCCCGTCCCACCAGTTCCCGCTGGGCGTCCGGATGTCGCCGGCCCGCCGGGCGGCGCTGCTGGACTGGGCGGCGGCACGGGACGCGGTGGTCGTCGAGGACGACTACGACACCGAGTTCCGCTTCTCGGCGCGGCCGCTGGACCCGTTGCAGACGCTGGACCGGGCCGGGAAGGTGGTCTACGTCGGCACGTTCTCCAAGACCCTGCTGCCCATGCTGCGCCTCGGGTTCCTGGTCGCCCCGGCGTCGCTGCGCCCCGCGCTGCTGGCCGCCCGGCAGCTCACCGACTGGCACGGCGACCACACCACGCAGGCCGCGCTGGCCCGGTTCATCGACTCCGGCGAGCTGCCCCGGCACATCCGCAAGGCGACCCGGGTCTACGCCCAGCGGCGCGAGCTCATCGACGCGGCGCTGCGCTCCGACCTCGCCGACTGGCTCGACCCGGTGCCGTCCACGGCGGGCCTGCACTTGTGTGCGCGGCAGCGCCCGGAGGCCGGCGTCGACCTGCCGGCGGTCGTCGCGCGGGCGGCCGACGTCGGCGTCACGGTACGCGAGATCGCCGGCTACCACGCGGGCCCGCCCGGCCCGGCCGGCCTGGTGCTCGGCTACGGCGCCGTCGCCACCGCCGACGTACCGGAGGGGCTCCGGTTGCTCGCCCGCAGCTTCCGCGGCTGACCGCGCCACGAATTCACTCCGCCCGCCGAGCAACCCCGGGAGCCACACCTGGCGTGACTATCCCGTATCCGATCGGAGGTCCGAATGAGTGATCGCGACACGGCGTTCGCGGAGTACTTCTCCGCGCGGCACCACGCCATGCGCGCCACCGCGTATCTGCTCTGCGGTGACTGGCACCGCGCGGAGGATCTGGTCCAGACCGGGTTCACCAAGCTGTACCTGGTCTGGAACCGGGTCGCTCGGCACGAGGTGCTCGACTCCTACCTGCGCCAGATCATCGTCCGGTCCTTCCTCGACGAACGGCGGCGGGGCTGGTGGCGGCGGGAACGGGTGGGCACGCCCGACACCGATCCGCCGGTGCCGGCGAGTCCGCCGGAGGACCGGCTCGTGGTGCTCCAGGCGCTCGCCGCCGTACCGCCCCGGCAACGGGCCGTTCTGGTCCTGCGCTACTGGGAGGACCTGCCGGTCGACGAGGTGGCGGCGCTGCTGGGCTGCTCGCCGGGCACGGTGAAGAGCCAGTCCGCCCGAGGTCTGGACACGTTGCGCGGCCTCCTGTCACCCATGCACTCATCGAGCGAGAAGGGGCAACGATGAACGGAGACCATCTGCGCGAGGCGCTTCGCGACGAGATGCTCAGCGTCACCGCGCCACCGCACCTGAGCGCCGACGGCATGCTGCGCTCCGCCCGGCGGGCCCGCACCAGGCGCCGAGCCGTCCGGGCCTGCGCCGGGTCCGCGACTGCGGTGCTCGCGCTCGCGGGCGTCGCGGGTGTCGTGGCGCTCTCCACCCCGGACGGCGGCGACCGGCGCCCGCCGGCCGCGCTGCCCCAGGCCGCCCCGCCGCCGTCGGCGGACGGCAGCGCCGAGCCGATGCCCACCGGGCCCGACGGCCTGCCGCAGGAGGACCGCACCGCGCGGGTGGGCACCCGGTACGACCAGGCCGCACTGCTGCTCGACCGGCTCGTCACAGTGGTGCCCGACGGGTACACCGCCGAGAAGACCGTCTCCACCGAAACCGGAAAGGAGACGCTGGGGACGCACGAGGCGAACTTCAGCGGACGGGCAGACGGCGTCGAGTTGTGGAGCTACATGGCCTCGGTCGACGTGACGAAGAGGACGTGGAAGGGACGCCTGCTCACCGAGGTGCACACACCGGGGAACCTGCTGCCGACCGAACCGTGCGACCTGGCGCGTGAGTTCTGGGGCATGGGGGGCGAGTGCCAGCCGATGACCGTCGGCGAGGCGACTGTGGGTGTGGTGGTCCGGCCCGGCTCGGACGACCGGTTCGACCAGTGGGCCGCCTACCGGCATCCCGACGGCGTGGTCGTCTTCGTCGCGCAGGGCGCGTACGACCGGCAGGCGCCCGCGTCCCCGCTGCCGTTCACCGCGCGCCAACTGGCGGCGCTCGCCGTCGACGAACGGCTGCACCTTCGGTAGCCCCGCCGCGGGCGCGCCTGAACTACCCTCGCCGCCGTGGACACTGTGGAGATCGATGCGCCGGTCGTCGGCGTGACCGTCTACCCGGACCGCGCCCGGGTCACCCGCCGCGGCGGCGTCCGGCTGGCCGCCGGCGACCACCGGGTACGCGTCGCCCCGCTCCCGCTGGGCCTGCGGCGGGACTCGATCCGGGTGGGTGGCCGGGGCGCGGTGACGGTGCTCGGGGTGGACGTGAGCGCGTGGCGGCAGGCCCGTAGCACCGACGCCCAGGTCGTCGAGCTGGAACGGCGGCGCCGCGAGCTGGCCGACGAGCTGGCCGAGGCCGGTGACACCGACGCGGTCGAGGAACAGCGCGGCGAGTTCCTCACCCGGCTGGCCGAGCGCGCCGGTGGCACGTACGCCCGGGCGCTGGCCGCCGGTGACGCGGCCCCGGCCGACGTCGCGGCCTTCACCGACTCGGTGTCCGGTCAGCTCGCCGAGTCCCGGGCCCGGCGGCGCGGGCTGGCCCGGCGGCGCACCGAGCTGGCCGAGGAACTGGCCGCTGTCGACCGGGAGCTGGACGCGGCGCGCGGCAAGCGGGAGCCGGACCGGCTGGCCGCCGAGGTGTCCGTCTCGGTGGACGCCGACGACACCGAGGTGGAGCTGGAGCTGACGTACCTGGTGGACGACGCCCGCTGGACGCCCTCCTACGACCTGCGGCTGGTCGAGGACACCGTGACCGTCACCTGGTTCGGGCTGGTCAGCCAGGGCACCGGGGAGGACTGGCCGGAGTGCGAACTCCAGCTCTCCACCGCCCGTCCGGCGGCGGCGAGCGGCGTACCCGAGTTGTCGCCCTGGTATCTCGACCGGTTCCGGCCGGAGCCGCCGACGGCCGTGTCGGCCGCGTCGTTCGGCGGCATGGTGCCGCCCCCGGCGCCCGGCGCGGCGCCGGCGGGCCGTCCCCGGGCGGCGCGGGCCGCGGCACCGGCGGTGCGGGAGAGCGTCGCCGAGGTGGAGCAGGGCGTGACGGCGGCTACCTACCGCCCCGCCCGGCCGGTGGCGGTGCCCGCCGACGGCAGCGCGCACCGGGTCACCATCGCGGTGCTGGAGCTGCCGGCCCGGCTGGACCACGTGAGCGTGCCGGTGCGCGCCGCCGAGGCGCACCTGCGGGCCACGGTCCGCAACACGTCGGACCACACACTGCTGCCCGGCCCGGCGTCGGTCTTCCACGGGGCCGACTTCGTGGCGGCGACGCGGCTGAAGACCTGGGCGCCGGGCGAGGAGACGGAGCTGGCGCTCGGGATCGACGACCGGGTCCGGGTGGAGCGGAAGCTGTCCCGGCGCACCGAGAGCAAGGCCGCGCTCGGGTCGACACGGCGGCGGGAGGTGGAGTACCGGATCACTGTCGCGAACCACACGCCCCGCCCGGCCACCGTCGAGGTGCGGGACCAGCTGCCGGTGTCCCGGGACGAGTCCGTGGTGGTACGCGAGACCGCGCTCACGCCGCCCCCGGCCGAGCGTACGGAACTGGGCGAGCTGACCTGGCGGTTGTCGCTGGCGCCGGGTGAGAGCGGCGAGATCGCGTTGGGCATCCGGGTGGAGCTGGCGAAGGGCGTCGAGCTGACCGGCTGGCGGGAGTGACACGACGGGGCCGCTTCCGCGACGTGCGGAAGCGGCCCCGGCGGGTGCCTCAGACGCGGCGGCGGCCGTAGAGGCCGGCGAAGACGGCGACACCGATGGCGGCGAAGCCGACCTGGAGCGCCAGCTCGATCCAGTCGATGCCGGGGGTGTCGTCGACGCCGAACGCGCCGGCCACCAGCGTGCCGACGAACGCGGCGACCACACCGATGAGCAGGGTCAGCCAGATCGGGATGTTCTGCTTGCCCGGCACCACCAGGCGCCCGAGCGCACCGATGACGAGGCCGATGATGAGCGCGGTGAAGAAGCCCGTGATCTCCACGAGAGGCGTCCCTTCCCTCGGATGTGTTGACGCCTCGCTGGTTGCCCCGATCAACCACACGGCCAAACCCGGGAACCGCTTTCGTCACGGAACTGTCATGACCGTCCCTGATCAGTGATCCGAGGGCTGCCGGCGGCGCGGCGCGCCGGGCGGCTCCTCCCTGTCGATGCGCAGTTCCCGCTCCAGCTCCGCGATCACCATGCGCAGGTCGTCCAGACGCTGGCTGATCGCGATCCGGTCCAACTCGTCCGGTATCCCGTCCCCGTCGGAGTCGTAGTCGGACGCCAGCCCCTCGGTCATCTCCAGCCGCCGCGCCTCCTCCATCGAGTTGACGATGACGGCGATGAGGATGTTCAGCAGGAGGTTCACCGCGATCATCACGAAGCTGACGTAGTAGAGCAGCGTCCAGGGCGACACCTCCAGCCCTTGCTCCAGCAGGTCCGGCAGCGTCTCCAGGGACAGCAGCACGAACAGCGTGACGAGCGAACGGCCGATGTCGCCGTACTGCTCGGGATAGCGGTCGCCGAAGATCAGCCAGCCCGCCATGCCGTACACGTAGAGCGTGACGGCGGCGAGCGCGAGGAAACCCGCGACGCCGGGCAGGCTGCGCCACAGCGCCGCGACGATGGTCCGCAGGCCGGGCGAGAAGCGGACCAGGCGCAGCACCCGGGCGACCCGGATGAACCGCAGCACCGCGGAGTCGCCGTGCAGGCCCGGGATGAATATGGCGGCGGTGACCAGCAGGTCGAAGACGTTCCAGCCGTGCCGGAAGAAGTCCTGCGGGCGGCGGCCGTACGCGAGCACCCGGATGGTGATCTCCACGACGAAGACCGCCCGGAACATCCACTCCGTCCACCGCAGCACCGGCCCGGCGGCGCCGAGATCCTGGTACGTCTCGATGCCCAGCACGACCCCGTTGGCCATGATGAGCACCACGATGGCCACCTCGAACGGCCGGGACGCGACGATCCGGGCACAGTGGCCGGCCAGCCCGCGCTTGCCGGTGGCGGTCCGGCGCCCGCCGCGCGGTGCCGGAACCGTGTCCCCGATCAGCGTTCCCCTCCGGAGCGCCGGAACCGGACGACGCGCGCACGACAGGGGGTAGCCACCCGGACACTTTAGTGGATCACCGACGGCGAACTGCTGCGGCCGAGGCGCGCCCGGCCCGGCTCACAGCCAGCCGCGGCGCTTGAACAGCAGGTAGAGCGCGCCGCAGACGGCAAGCATCAGGGCCACCGCGAACAGGTAGCCGTACCGCCAGTCCAGCTCCGGCATGTGGCTGAAGTTCATCCCGTAGACGGTGCCGATCAGGGTGGGCGCGAACAGGATCGCCGCCCACGCGGAGACCCGTTTGATCTCCTCGTTCTGCTCGAAGCTCGCCGCGGTCAGGCTGCGCATCTCCTCGTTCTGTGCCTGCGACACCAGCGTGGCGTTGACGGTGAGGATGTTCTGGAGCAGGTGCCGGAACCCGTCCACCCGCTCCACCACCTGGGTCAGGTGGTCGGCCACGTCGCGCAGCCGGCGGCGCAGTTCCTCGTCCGTGCCGTACCTGTCGAAGCCGTGTGTGAGCGCGTCGACCACCTTCAGCAGCGGCCGGGCGGCCCGCTGGAACTGGATCACCTCGCGGCTCAGCTCGTAGATGCGGCGGCTGGCGTTCGGGTCGCCGCCGAACACCTCGGTCTCGATCTCGTCGATGTCGTTCTCCAGCCCGGCGACCACCGGCGCGTAGCCGTCCACCACCCGGTCGAGCACGGCGTAGAGCACGGCTTCCGGGCCGAGCGCGAGCACCTCGGGTTCGGCCTCCAGCCGCCGCCGCACCCCGGCCAGGTCAGGTGTGCCGCCGTGCCGGACCGTGATCACGAAACCGGGGCCGAGGAACAGGTGCAGTTCGGCGAACTCGACCGCGTCCCGCTCGTCCAGGTAGCGGGCGGCCCGCAGCACCACGAACAGGGTGTCGCCGTAGCGTTCCAGCTTGGGGCGCTGGTGGGCGTTGATCGCGTCCTCGACGGCCAGGTCGGGGAGCTGGAACTCGGCCGCGAGCGAGGCGACCTCCTCCCGGCCCGGCCGGCGCAGCCCGATCCAGGCCATCGCGTCGTCGAGCTGTTGCAGGCAGCGGTACGTGTCGGCGAGGCTCATCGGCGACGCCCGGCGTACGCCGCCGACGTAGACGCCGCTGTCGACCAGACCGTCGGGTCGCTCCGGCTCGGCCGCGCCGGCGTCGATGGCGTGCTCGTCCAGGCGGCGGCCGAACCCCTCCGAGGACCGGTTGTCCGCCATGCCCCTCCCCCGCTGCTCGGCCGGCTCGCCGAGTCCCCCGCCGAGGCTCGCGCAAACGTCAGGGGCGGTAGCGGTAACCCATCCCCGGTTCGGTGATCAGGTGGCGGGGCCGGGCCGGGTCGTCCTCCAGCTTGCGCCGCAACTGGGCCATGTACTGCCGCAGGTAGTTCGTCTCGTGGTGGTACTCCGGCCCCCACACGTCGTGCAGCAACTGGCGCTGGCTGACCAGCTTGCCCGGGTTGCGCAGCAGCTTCTCCAGCATGGCCCACTGGGTGGGGGTGAGCTTGACCTCGACGCCGTCGTCCCGGGTGACGGTCCGGTCGGCCAGGTCGACGGTGTTGCGGCCGATCCGCAGCGCGGGCACGGCGGGCGAGGCGGGGGCGAGGCGCCGGGTCACCGCCCGGATGCGGGCGAGCAGTTCGTCGACCCCGAACGGCTTGGTCACGTAGTCGTCGGCGCCCGCGTCGAGCGCCGCCACCTTGTCCTCGCTGCCGGCCCGGCCGGAGAGCACGATGATCGGCACGGCGGTCCAGCCGCGCAGCCCCCGGATGACCTCGGTGCCGTCCAGGTCGGGCAGGCCGAGGTCGAGCACCACCAGGTCCGGCGGGTGACCGGCGGCGGCCTTGAGCGCGGCGGCGCCGCTGTCGGCCACCTCGACGTCGTAGCCCCGGGCCCGCAGGTTGATCCGCAGCGCGCGCAGGATCTGCGGCTCGTCGTCGACGACCAGGATCCGGGTCATTCCCGCGGCCCTTCCGGCTGGGTGGCGGCCGGCAGCCGCAGCACCATGGTGAGACCGCCACCGGGCGTGGTCTCCGGGGTGATGCTGCCACCCATCGCCTCGGCCAGTCCCCGGGACAGCGCCAGGCCCAGGCCGACACCGGTCTGGTTGTCCCGGTCGCCGAGGCGCTGGAACGGCAGGAAGACGTGCTCCCACTGGTCCGCCGGGATGCCCGGCCCGGTGTCGATCACCCGCAGCTCGACCTGCCCGGCGTGCGCACTGCCGGTGATCGTCGGCGGGTGTCCGGGCGGGCTGTGCCGCAGCGCGTTCGCCACGATGTTGACCAGCACCCGCTCCAGCAGGCCCGGGTCGGCCAGCGCCGCCGGCAGGTCGGCCGGGATGTCGGTGGTCACCTCGGCCGCCGCCGGGCCCAGCTCGTCCAGCGCCAGGGGTACGGCGTCCTCCAGCCCGATCGCGGTGGCGCTCACGCCCAGCGCCCCGGCCTGCAACCGGCTCATGTCGAGCAGGTTCGCCACCAGCCGGCCCAGCCGGTCCAGCGACTCGTCGGCGGTGGCGAGCAGTTCCTCCCGGTCGTCCGCGTCGAACTCGACGTCGTGACTGCGCAGGCTGCTCACCGCCGCCTTGGCGGACGCCAGCGGCGTACGCAGGTCGTGGCTGACCGCCGCGAGCAGCGCGGTCCGCATCCGGTCGGCGGCGGCGAGCGGGCGGGCGGTGGCGGCCTCCTCGGCCAGCCGTTCCTGGCGCAGCGCGACGGCGGCCTGCGCGGCGAACGCCTCGACCACCCGCCGGTCGGCCGCCTCCAGCCGCCGGCCGGCGAGCACCACGCTGAGCCGGTCGTCGACCGGCACCACCGTCTCGCCCGCGCTCGGGCTGCCGGGCGGCCGCTCGCCGACGCTCGCCACCACCCGCCAGGCGTCCGCCTCCCGGGCGCGCGCCGGGCGGCCACCGGCCTCGTCGGTCAGCTCCAGCACGCTCACCGCGCGCAGTCCGAACGTCTCCCGCAGCCGGTCCAGCAGCGCGGGCAGCGGGCGTTCGCCGCGCAGCACGCTGCCCGCGACGGTGGCCAGGGTCTGCGCGTCGGCGGAGGCCCGGGCCGCCTCCCGGGTACGCCGGGCCGCCACGTCGACCACCCAGCTCACCGCGATGGCGACGCCGACGAACACGCCCAGGGCGAGCAGGTTGTCCGCCTCGGCGATGGTCAGCGTCCGGTACGGCGGGGTGAAGAACCAGTTGAGCAGCAGCGAGCCGCCGAGCGCGGCGACCAGCGCGGGCCACAGCCCGCCGACCAGCGCCACGCCCACCACACCGGCGAGGAACAGCAGGATGTCGTTGGTGAGGGTGAGGTCGGGCAGCGTCCGCAGCACGAGCGTGAGCAGCGGCATGCCGAGCACCGCGAGCGCGTACCCGATCAGCCGTCGCCGCCGGGACAGCGCGGCGGGCACGGCCGTGCCCCGGCGCCCGCGTCCCGCCTGCGGGTGGGTGACCAGGTGCACGTCGATCGGGCCGGACAGCGCGGTGGTGGTCACCCCGACGCCCCGGGCGAACACCTGCGCGAACCGGCCCCGGCGGCTCGCGCCGAGCACGAGCTGGGTGGCGTTGACGCCCCGGGCGAAGTCGAGCAGCGATGCCGGGATGTCGGTGCCGAGCACCTGGTGGTACGTGCCGCCGAGGCTCTCCACCAGCACCCGCTGCCGGGCGAGCTGGGCCGGGTCGGCGCCGGCCAGCCCGTCGCTGCGGGCCACGTGCACGGCGAGCAGGTCGGCGCCCTTGCTGCGGGCGGCGATCCGGGCGGCCCGGCGGATCAGCGTCTCGCCCTCCGGGCCGCCGGTGAGCGCGACGACTACTCGTTCCCGCGCCTCCCAGGTGTCGGAGATGCCCTGCTGGGCCCGGTACGCGTCGAGCTGCTCGTCGACCTTGTCGGCCAGCCAGAGCAGCGCCAGTTCGCGCAGCGCGGTGAGGTTGCCGACCCGGAAGTAGTTGCCCAGCGCGGCGTCGATCTTGTCGGGCCGGTAGATGTTGCCGTGCGCCATCCGGCGGCGCAGCGCCTCCGGCGTCATGTCCACCAGCTCGACCTGCTCGGCGGCCCGGACCACCTGGTCCGGCACGGTCTCCCGCTGGGTGGTGCCGGTGATCTGCGCGACCACGTCGTTGAGCGACTCCAGGTGCTGCACGTTGACGGTGGAGAGCACGCTGATCCCGGCGTCGAGCAGCACCTGCACGTCCTGCCAGCGCTTGTCGTGGCGGGAGCCGGGCACGTTGGTGTGGGCCAGCTCGTCGACCACGACCACCTCGGGCCGCCGGGCCAGCACCGCGTCCAGGTCCATCTCGGTGAACTCGACGCCCCGGTAGGTCATCGAGCGGCGCGGCACCACCTCCAGATCGCCGATCATCTCGGCGGTGTGCCGGCGGCCGTGCGTCTCGACCAGGCCGACCACCACGTCGGTGCCGCGCTCGGCCCGGCGCTGGGCCTCCTCCAGCATGGCGTACGTCTTGCCGACGCCCGGGGCGGCCCCGAGATAGATCCGCAGTTCACCCCTGCCCACAGCGTCCATCCTCCCTGACCGGCCGGGAACGGCCCCGGGTCTTCCCCGGGGCCGCTCCGGTCACTGTCGCGTCAGCGCGCCGGGAACGCCTCGTCCAGCGCGAGGTTGAGTTCCAGCACGTTCACACCGGGCTCACCCATGAAGCCCAGCGCCCGCCCGGTGGTGTGCTCGGCGACCAGCCGCCGTACCGCCGCCGGGTCCGCGGCGCGCTCCCGCGCCACCCGGGTCACCTGAATCTCCGCGTACGCCGGGGAGATGTGCGGGTCGAGGCCGCTGCCGCCGGCGGTGACCGCGTCGGCCGGTACGGCGGGGCGCGCCGGGGCGTCCCCGCGTACCGGGGTGACGATGCCGCCCTCGGCCACGTAGTCGTGGCCGGGCCGGGCCGCCTCCACCGGCACGCCCTGCCAGGTGGTGAGGAACGGCGTCGCGGGCGCGGCCTGGTTGACGCTCACCACGCGGGTGATCGGGCCGGTGAGGCCGTCGGCGCGGAACACGGCCAGCACCGCGCCCACCCCGTCCGGCGTGCAGTACGGGCGCCGCCCGTCCACGCCGTCCAGTTCGCCGACCGCCTTGCTGCGGGCGCAGACCTGGGTGAGCAGGCTCTGCGCCGAGGTCTCCTCGTCGCCGGTGAGCGTGTCCACCACGCTCTCCGGGCCGAGGTTGCTCGCCGCGGTGGCGGTCGGGTCGTAGCCGTCCCCGGCGGCCGACGGGCGGGACTGGAAGTAGCGCGGGACGGGGTTGCCGTCCGCGTCGGTGAACGACTGGCCGATCAGTGAGCTGCCGACGGTCCGGCCGCCGACGGTGAGCAGTGAGCCGTCGGCCCTGCCGTCGAGGCCGGGCAGCCGGCCCACGGCGACCAGGGCGAGCGGGTAGACCAGGCCGAGCAGCACGGTGAAGACGAGCACCGCGCGCAGAGCGGCCAGGTGCTGGGAGAGCCAACTGGGAAGGCGCATCACGAGATCCCCGGGACGAACTGGACGAGCAGGTCGATGAGCTTGATGCCGGCGAACGGCACCACGATGCCGCCGAGGCCGTAGAGCCACAGGTTGCGGCGCAGCAGCGTCGAGGCGCTGGCCGGGCGGTAGCGCACGCCGCGCAGGGCCAGCGGGATCAACGCCACGATGACTATCGCGTTGAAGACGACGGCGGAGAGGATCGCCGACTCGGGACTGGCCAGGCGCATGATGTTGAGCCGGTCCAGCGACGGGTAGATCCCGGCGAACATGGCCGGGATGATCGCGAAGTACTTCGCGATGTCGTTGGCGATGCTGAACGTCGTCAGCGCGCCCCGGGTGATCAGCAACTGCTTGCCGATCTCCACGATCTCGATCAGCTTGGTCGGGTCGGAGTCGAGGTCGACCATGTTGCCGGCCTCCTTGGCGGCCGACGTGCCGGTGTTCATGGCGACGCCGACGTCCGCCTGGGCCAGCGCGGGCGCGTCGTTCGTGCCGTCACCGGTCATGGCGACGAGCCGGCCGCCCTCCTGCTCCTTCCTGATCAGCGCGAGCTTGTCCTCCGGCGTGGCCTCGGCGAGGAAGTCGTCCACGCCCGCCTCGTCGGCGATCGCCTTCGCGGTACGCGGGTTGTCGCCGGTGATCATCACGGTCCGGATGCCCATCCGGCGCATCTCGTCGAAGCGCTCCCGCATCCCGGCCTTCACCACGTCCTTGAGGTGGATGACGCCGAGCGCCCGGGCCGGCTCCCCGGCCACGTGCTCGGCCACCACGAGCGGCGTGCCGCCGGTGCCGCTGATCGCGTCGACCAGTTCACCGACCTGTTCGGTCGGGTGGCCGCCGTTGTCGCGTACCCACTTCATCACCGCGGCGGCGGCGCCCTTGCGGACGTGCCTGATGTCGCCGTCGGCGTCCAGGTCGACGCCGCTCATCCGGGTCTGCGCGGTGAACGGCACGAACGTGGCGTGCGGGATGAGGCCGGGCTCGCGCTCGCGCAGCCCGAACTCGTTCTTCGCCAGCACCACCACCGACCGGCCCTCGGGGGTCTCGTCGGCCAGGCTGGACAGTTGCGCCGCGTCGGCGAGCGTGGCGGCGTCCACGCCGGTCACCGGCAGGAACTCGGCGGCCTGCCGGTTGCCGAGCGTGATCGTGCCGGTCTTGTCCAGCAGAAGCGTGTTGACGTCGCCCGCCGCCTCGACCGCCCGGCCACTCATCGCCAGCACGTTGCGCTGCACGAGCCGGTCCATGCCGGCGATGCCGATCGCGGACAGCAGCGCGCCGATGGTGGTCGGGATGAGACAGACCAGAAGCGACACGAGTACGACGCCGGTGACGCCGGAGTCGGTGATCGCCGCGGTGTCGGGCGCGGCGGCCTGGTAACCCTTGGCGAAGATCGCCATGGGCTGGAGCGTGACGACGGCGAGCAGGAAGATGATCGTCAGCGCGGCCAGCAGGATGTTCAGTGCGATCTCGTTCGGCGTCTTCTGCCGGTTGGCGCCCTCGACCAGCGCGATCATCCGGTCGATGAAGCTCTCGCCCGGCTTCTGGGTGATCCGCACGACGATCCGGTCGGAGAGGACCCGGGTGCCGCCGGTGACCGCGCTGCGGTCGCCGCCGGACTCCCGGATCACCGGGGCGGACTCGCCGGTGATCGCCGACTCGTCGACGCTGGCGATGCCCTCGACCACGTCGCCGTCACCGGGGATGACCTGCCCGGCCTCGACCAGGACGACGTCGCCCTGCCGCAGCTGCGGCGCGGGCACCGCCTCGTCCCGGTACGCGTTCGCGGCGGCACCCGGCGTCCAGCCGACCAGGCGGGTGGCGACGGTGTCCTGCTTGGCCCGACGCAGCGTGTCGGCCTGCGCCTTGCCGCGTCCCTCGGCGACCGCCTCGGCCAGGTTCGCGAAGATCACGGTGAGCCAGAGCCAGACGGTGATCGCGATCGCGAAGACGGACGGGTCGGCCACCGCGAGCACTGTGGTGAACAGCGCGCCGATCTCCACGATCAGCATCACCGGGTTGCGCCACAGCGTGCGCGGGTCGAGCTTGCGCAGCGCGTCCGGCAACGACCGGAGCAACTGGCGAGGGTCGAGCAGTCCGCCGCCGACCCGGCCGTCGCGGCGGCCCGGCGTGCCGGGGACCGGCGCGTCGGCGGTCTGGAGAGGTGCGGTCATGTCCTTGTCTCTCATGGTGGTCACAGCCCTTCGGCCAGCGGGCCGAGCGCGAGTGCGGGAAGGAAGGTGAGCGCGACGAGGACCACGGTGACGCCGACGACCATGCCGACGAACAGCGGCCGGTGGGTCGGCAGGGTGCCCTCGGAGGCGGGTGTGGGTTGCTGGCGGGCCAGCGAGCCGGCCAGGGCGAGCACGAAGATGATCGGCAGGAACCGGCCGAGCAGCATGCAGAGCCCGAGCGCGATGTTCCACCACGGCGTGTTCACCGTGATGCCGGCGAACGCGGAGCCGTTGTTGTTGCTCGCCGAGGTGAACGCGTAGAGCACTTCGGACAGACCGTGCGGCCCGACGTTCAGCGCTGTCGAGGCGTTGCCGGTGGCGAACGCGGCAGCGGTGCCGGCGAGCACCAGCGCCGGGGTGATCAGGAAGTACATCGAGGCGAACTTGATCTCGCGCGCGCCGATCTTCTTGCCCAGGTACTCCGGGGTGCGCCCGACCATCAGGCCGGCCACGAACACCGTGATCACCGCGAGGATCAGCAGCCCGTACAGGCCGGCGCCGACGCCGCCGGGGGCGACCTCGCCGAGCATCATGTTGCCCAGCGTCATCATGCCGCCCAACGCGGTGTACGAGTCGTGGAACGAGTTGACCGCGCCGGTGGAGGTGAGCGTGGTGGCCGCCGCGAACGTGGCCGAGTTCGACACGTCGAAGCGCACCTCCTTGCCCTCCAGCGCGGCGCCGACCGCCTGCGGCACGGTGCCGTCGCCGGTCAGCTCGAAGACGTTGGTGAGAGTGATGCTGGCGACCGCCAGGATCGCCATCACGGCGACGATCGCGTAGCCCTGCCGCTTCTGGCCCACCATCCGGCCGAAGACCCGCGGCAGGCTGAACGGGATCACCAGGATCAGGAAGATCTCCAGCCAGTTCGTCCACGCGGTCGGGTTCTCGAACGGGTGGGCACTGTTGGCGTTGTAGAAGCCGCCGCCGTTGGTGCCCAGCTCCTTGATGACCTCCTGGCTCGCCACCGGCCCGCCGGTGACGGTCTGGGTGCCGCCGGTCAGCGTGGTCACGTCGGTGCCGCCGGACAGGTTCTGCACCACGCCGCCGAGCATCAGCGCGAGCGCGCCGAGCACCGCGATCGGCAGCAGGATCCGCAGCGTGACCCGGGTCAGGTCGACCCAGAAGTTGCCCAGCTCGCCGGTGCGGCTGCGGGCGAAACCCCGGACCAGCGCCACCGCCACGGCGATGCCGACAGCGGCCGAGACGAAGTTCTGCACCGCCAGGCCGGCCATCTGCACCAGGTGGCCCATCGTCGACTCACCCGAGTACCACTGCCAGTTCGTGTTGGTCACGAACGACACGGCGGTGTTCCAGGCACCGTGCGGCACCACCGGGTCGAAGCCCAGCGAGAGCCAGAGGTGGTTCTGCAGGCGCTGGAACGCGTACAGGAACAACAGGGAGACGGCCGAGAAGGCCAGCACCGAGCGGGCGTACACGCCCCAGGTCTGCTCGGCGGCCGGATTGACCCCGACCAGGCGGTAGATCCCCCGCTCGAGGAGGGACGACCGGGTTCCGGCGACCACGCGGTACATGTGGTCGCCGAACGGCCGGTGCACGGCGACCAGCGCCGCCACCAGCGACAGGACGAAGAGCACGCCGGCTGTGGTCATGCTCATCAGAAGCGCTCCGGGAACAGCAGGGCGACGACCAGGAACACGCCCAGGCCGATCGCCAGCACCAGGCCGACGGCGTTGACGGCGCTCACAGCTTCTCCACGCCCCTCACCACGAGGGCGAGAGCCGCGAACAGCCCCACCGTCAGCAACACGAACAGCACGTCAGACACGGCTGATCTCTCCTAGCGGAAGATGTCCTCGCGACCGCCTCCCGGCCGCGCCGGGCAATCACAACGCCGGATCCGCCGGACGGACAGGGTTCTTGACGCGACCATCACGCGGGGCCGCGGTTTCTTGACGCGCTTTTCACGCCGCCTCCGTGGCCGGTGATCCGGGTCACCGCACGGGCCTCGGCGCCGATCGACCGGAGATGCCGGTAGCCGGTGCCGAGCACCGCGGCGAACCCGATCGGCACGGCCCGGGACCAGGCATCACCCGCCCCGATCAGCTCGCCGTACCGGTGCGCCAGAAAACCGACGAAGACCGCCGCACCCAACGCGGCCACCGCCGCGACCGCGCGCAGATCGGCCACCACAGCGGCGTACGCCCCGACGACGCCCGCCATCACCAGGACCCGCCCGGGCCGCTCGTCCGGCCCGAAAACCCCGGCCGCCACCAGCGCCGCGCCCACCACCACGACGGCACCGGCGGCCACCCGGAATCCGGTGCACCCGTCCGCCCGATCTCGTACCACTTCCGCCTCCCGCGTCAGTACGTGCTTTGCGGGCCATACCAGCCGGGCCGGGTGCGGACGGTCGACGGCTTTGACACATCCGGTACGGGCCACCCGCCGCTTTTCACGCCGCCTTCACGCACCCACCCGGCGCGGGGACCGTGACGGGCCGGTCCGCCGCCTACGCTGGCCCGGTGACCACCGAACTGACCCTGCTGTCGGACGTGGTCTGCCGGGGTGTGCCGGTCGGCGGCGCCCGGCTGCGCGGCCTGCTGGCGCTGCTGGCCGACCGGCTCGGCTCCGGCTGCGGCACCGGCGCGCTGGTGGACGCGCTCTGGCCGGACGATCCGCCCCGGCATCCGGTGAAGGCGTTGCAGATCCTGGTCTCCCGGGCCCGCGCCGAGCTGGGCGCCGACCTGATCGTCCGGACCGCCACCGGCTACCGGCTGGCGCTCACCGACGCGCAGGTGGACGCGGCGGCGGTGCTGCGGCACGCCTCGGCGGCGGCCCGGCACGCCCGCGCGGGTGAGCACGCGGCCGCCCTCGCCGAGGCGGAGGCGGGACTGGCGTACTGGGCCGGTCCCCCGGCGACGACCTGGGCGGGGGCGATCCGCTCACCGCGAGCCACTGCGCCGGACCGGCGTCCGGCCGGAAGCCGACCAGCAACGCCACGGCGACCACCACCACCAGCCCGAGCAACGTCTGCGTCACCGCGCCCACCACGTGGCCGGTGAGCACCGCCGCGCGGGCGATGGACATGGTGCGGAACCGGGCCACGATGCCCTCGGTCATGTCCATGGCCACGGCGATCGCGGTGCCCTGTGCTGCGCCGGCCATGGCGAGCAACAGGATGCCGGGGGTCACGTAGTCGGCGTACGCGGACCGGCCCCCGGCCACACCGCCGAGCCCGTTGCCGAGCGTGCCGCCGAAGACGTAGACGAACAGCAGCAGGAAGATCACCGGCAGGGCGATCACCATGACTGTCAACGACGGGTAGCGCACCGCGTGCTTCAGGTTGCGGCGCAGCATGGTCGCCGAATCCGCGACGGTGTGGGCGAGCGTGCTCATGCGGTCACCTTCTCCTCGGTGGGGTGGCCGGTGAGGGCCAGGAAGACGTCGTCCAGATCGGGGGTGTGCAGGCTCAGCGACTCGACCGCGACACCGGCCTCGTCGAGCCGGTCGAGCAGCGCCCGTACCCCGTTGACGCTCCCGTCGCCCGGCACTCGCAGGGTGAGGTCGTCGTCGTGCCGGGTGGCCGCCGGGAACAGCCCGGCCGCCGCGGCCAGGTGCGCCGCGTCGGTGAAGTGCAGGCGTACGTGGCCGCCGGGCACCAGCCGCTTCAGCTCGGCCGGGCTGCCCTCGGCGACCAGGCGACCGCCGTCGAGCAGCGCGACCCGGTCGGCCAGGTGGTCAGCCTCCTCCAGGTACTGGGTGGTGAGGAAGACGGTGGCGCCCTCGACCACCAGTTCCCGGACGATCTGCCACATGGCCCGGCGGCTGCGCGGGTCCAGGCCGGCCGTCGGCTCGTCCAGGAAGATCAGCCGGGGGCGGCCGACGAGCGTCATCGCCAGGTCCAGCCGGCGCTTCATCCCGCCCGAGTACGCCGCCACCGGCT
Source organism: Micromonospora sp. BL1 (assembly GCF_003667485.1). Taxonomy (NCBI): domain Bacteria; kingdom Bacillati; phylum Actinomycetota; class Actinomycetes; order Micromonosporales; family Micromonosporaceae; genus Micromonospora; species Micromonospora sp. BL1. Next base: position 36,259 of record NZ_RCVK01000222.1, on the reverse strand, counting down.
TGCCCGCCGCATCGGTCAGGTCGAAGCGGGCCAGCAGGTCGTCCACCACCCGCCGTCCCTCGACCCGGCCGAGGTGCCGCAGGTCGGTCATCAGCCGCAGGTTCTCCGCGCCGGTGAGCAGCGCGTCGACGGCGGAGAACTGGCCCGTCACACCGATCGCGGCGCGTACCCGGTCCGGTTCGGCGGTCAGCTCGTGGCCGGCGACCCGGACGGTGCCGGCGTCGGGGCGGATCAGCGTGGAGAGGATCTGCACGGTGGTGGTCTTGCCGGCGCCGTTCGGGCCGAGCAGCGCGAAGACAGTGGCCTCGGGTACGCGCAGGTCGACACCGTCGAGCACCACCTGTCTCCGGTACGCCTTGCGCAGCCCGGACGCCTCGATCATCGCGCCGGGGGAGGTAGTCGTCGTCATGCCCGCAACCGTGGCGGCCGGCGGGATCAGCGCGGTTTCACGACGGTTTCACGCCCCGTGACGACGTGGGCGGGTCAGCGGGCGGCGGCCTTCGAGACGAGCGCCTCGGCCACCTCGCGCAGCTTGCGGTTGGAGTCCTGGGAGAGCTTGGCGAGCAGCGTGAACGCCTCTTCGGCCGAGCAGCGCCGCTGCCCCATGATGATGCCCTTGGCCTGCTCGATCACGGCCCGGCTGCGCATCGCCTCCTGCATCTGCCGGGCCAGCGTCGCGGTGCTCTCGTAGAGGTGGGCGTTGGCGAGCGCCACCGCCGCGTACGCGGCGAACTCCTCCGCCAGCTCGATCGACGCCTTGTCGAACGCGTGTGTCGTGCCCCCGTAGACGTTGAGTGCCCCGGTGACCGCCTCCTGGATCGGCAGCCCGATCGACAGCGAACTCTGCATGCCCGCGGCGCGGGCCCGCGCCGCCCAGCCGGGCCAGCGCGGCTCGTCGGTCAGGTCGGGCAAGGAGATGCTCACCGCGCTGACCGAGGCGTCCAGGCAGGGGCCGTCGTCGTGCTCGTACTGCCACTCGTCGAGGCTGCGGGCCAGGTCGCTGGTGTAGGCGATGGCCCGGTTCGCGCCGGCCTGCACCAGGGAGACGGACACCTCGGCGCTGCCCGGCACCGCCCGGTTCGCCAGGTCGGCGACGCGAGCCAGGACGGCGTCGAGCGCCACCTCGTCGAGCCGGATCCGGCTCAGCTCCGCGAGGGCTTCGCCGGGGTCGATGCGGGGGGCTTCCATGCTCTCGTCCTGTCCTGACGGGGATCATCGGCAGCGCTCGTTGCGATGACGGTACCCGGGACCGGTGGGTCCGAACTCGTCCCACGCTGCGATGTCCACCCCGTCGGCGTATCTTCGGGTACGGGTCAAGACATGCGCCCTCCTGCTCCCGGCGAGCGCCGCCGGGAGCTCCTCGGACGTTGAGGTGGGGGTGCCGTGTCCGACGAACAGCCGATCATGTGGCTGAGCTGCCACGTGGGCACGGACGTGACCCAGATCTCGGTGGCCGGCGAGGTGGACCTCAGCAACGCCCACCTGCTCACGGAACTCGTGGAGTCCGCCGTCGCGGCACCCGCCCCGCTCGTGGTGATCGACCTGGCAGAGGTCAGCTTCTTCGGCGCGTACGGCACGAATGCGCTGGTGCTGGCGCAGCGGGTGCTCACCGGACACGGCCGGCGGCTGGTCCTGCACCGGCCCTCCCAGGTGGTCCGGCGCGTCCTCGGCGTCACCGGCACGCTCACCGCGTTCGAGGTCGTCGATCGGCCCGCGTTACCGGCCGCCGCCGACGGGTGGGCACGTCCCGTCCTACCGACCCGCTCCGGGTCGTAGAGTTGTCCTGATCGTCGACGTCCCGTCCGGGGCGTCACGAACGAGCGTCAAGAAGCGGCGCCGGTCCCGAACCATGCCGGTATCGGGGTGCCGGTCCGTCACCACGGGCCGATCCCCGCCGCTTCCCCCAAGGACGTCACCCGCTCATGCCGCAGGCCCACCCCGACCTCGCCGCTGCCCTGATCAGACTCGGTCGGATCAAGTACGACGAGGTCGACCTCGACGTGGTGCTGTCGACCATCGTCCAAGTCGCCAAGGACACCCTGCCCGGGACCGCCGAGGTGTCGGTCACCCTGGTCCAGGGCACGCAGGCGCACACCGCCGCGTACACCGGCGCGCTGGCGCTGACGCTCGACGAGTGGCAGTACGCCCACGGCCGCGGCCCGTGCCTGGACGCCGCCACCACCGGCACCGCCATGCTGGTGTCGGACATGGCGGCGGAGAGCCGCTGGCCGGAGTGGGCGGCCCGGGCGCACGGGGCGGGCGCCGCCAGTTCGCTCTCCATCGGCCTGCCCATCCAGGAGGCCGTGGTCGGCGCGCTGAACATCTACGGCGCGGCGCCGGGCGTCCTGGACCGGCAGGTCGAGCTGGCACAGACGCTGGCCGGGTACGCCGCGATCGCGCTCGCGAACGTCCACCTCTACGAGAGCACGGCCACGCTGGCGCAGCAGATGCAGGAGGCGATGCAGAGCCGGGCCGTGATCGAGCAGGCGAAGGGCATCATCATGGGACAGCGTCGCTGCACGGCCGACGAGGCGTTCGCCATTCTGGCCCGGGTGTCCCAGGACTCCAACCGCAAGCTGCGGGAGGTCGCCGAGTCACTCGTCGAACGCGCTGTGCACGGCCCTCGTGACTGAGCGTGCGGTCAGCGCGGCATCTCGCGCCAGCCGGAGCCGCTCGCACGCCACGCGCCGGCCAGGATCGTCGCCGAGCCGCGGCTCGGGCACTGCTGAATCTTCGACCGGCCGCTCGCCCCGCCGATCTGCGCCTGGACCTGCCACTGGCTTCCGTCGGTACGGATGTATACGTCGCGCCGTCCGCGAGGGTTGCTGACGCCGTTCCACCAGTGTTCCTCGACCACCATGCGGTGACCGTACCCCAGGACACCCGGACCGGCCCAGACCGGAATTCCGTTGCTCCGCGTCACCGGGCGGCGGCACCCTCCACGGATGACCTCACCGGACCTGCCGCGCCAGTTCACCATCCGCGAGGGCGAGCTGCGCGTCCTCAACCCGATCGACGACGTCAAGCTGGCCACACTGGGCCGGGCGATCCGATTGCGCCCCGGCGACGAGCTGCTGGATCTGTGCAGCGGCAAGGGGGAACTGCTCTGCACCTGGGCCCGGGACCACGGGATCACCGGCACCGGGGTCGACCTGAGCACCGTCTTCACCGCCGCCGCCCGGGAACGCGCCGCCGAACTGGGCGTGGCCGACCGGGTACGTTTCGTGCACGGCGACGCCGCGGCGTACACCCCGGAGCGGCCGGTCGACGTGGCCGCCTGCGTCGGCGCGACCTGGATCGGCGGCGGGGTGCCCGGGACGCTGGAGCTGCTCGACCGGGCGTTGCGGCCGGGAGGCATGGCGCTCGTCGGCGAGCCCTACTGGCGGCGGGACCCGCCGGACGACGAGGCGGTCACCGGCTCGCACGCCCGGTCCCGCGACGAGTTCACCGACCTGCCCGGCCTGGTCGCGTCGTTCGGCGACTGCGGCTGGGATCTGGTCGAGATGGTCCTCGCCGACCAGGACAGCTGGGACCGGTACGCCGCCGCGCACTGGCTGAACCTGCGCCGCTGGCTCGACGCCAACCCGGACGACGAACTGGCCCCGGAACTGCGGCGGGAGCTGACCGAGGATCCGCTGCGGTACGTCCGCTTCCAGCGCGAGTACCTGGGGTGGGGCGTCTTCGCGCTGCTGCGGCGCTGATCTGCTTAACGAACGGCTACGCAGGGTAAAGCCAGATCATGGGACAGTTGCGCACCTCGCCGCCGCCACCACAGGCCTCGGAGCTGGAGCGATGGGTGCTTGACAGTCCCGAGGATCTGCGCGGCCTGCGCGCGTCGCTGCGCGAGGCGCTGAACCGGCACGGGCTGGTGCAGGGTGAGGACCTGGACGAGGTGCCGCACCTGGTCGTGCTGGTCGCCACCGAACTGGCGAGCAACGCGTTGCGGCACGGCCGCCCGCCCACGATCATCACGTTGCTCGCCACCGACGACCGGTTCCTGCTCGACGTGGCCGACCACGACGTCAGTTCGGTGCCGGAGCTGACCGACATCAGCCCGACGGACTCGGGCGGGCGGGGCCTGTTCCTGGCCCAGTCGGTCTCGCTGGACGTGGGCTGGTACGCCACCGAGAAGACCAAGAACATCTGGGCCTCGTTCTCCCGGTGACGGCCCGGCCGGGCCACGCGTCGGCCCGGCCGCCGGGCCGGCTCAGCGGTCGCCGGCCGGGACCGGGTCGTCGTACTGACCGGGCGGCCCGGCCAGCGGTTCCCCGCCCACCAGCGGCCACGGGTTCGGCGTGCAGCCGTGCAGGCCGAGCGTCTGCTGCACCATCACCGGCGCCGGGCCACCGGCGCGGGGGCAGCGCTCGTGGCCGCGGCCCAGCCGGTGACCGACCTCGTGGTTGAGCAGGTACTGCCGGTACCGGGAGAGATCGCTGACGTGCGGCACCCCGTACACCCAGCGGGCCACGTTGATCACCACCCGGTCGCCGTTGCGGCAGGACGTGTAGCGGTCGCTCGGGTCGCCGCACAACCGCCCGCGCGTCACCGGCGTGGTGAGCAGCACCGTGAAGTCGGCCCGGTCGTCGCGGCCCACCCGTTGCAGCCGCCACCGGCCGTCGCCGGTCCAGCCGCGCCGGTCGGCGAGGGTGGCGGCCACGTCCCGGGCGAAGCGGTCCACGTCCACGTTGCGGATGCCGTCCTCGACCGCGACCCGGTAGCGCAGCAGCTCACCGGCGCTACCGGCGACCGCGCCGACCGTGTCGGCGGTCCGGAAGGTGCCGGCGCCCCGGGCCGGATAGCCGATGCCGGGGGCCACCCGGCCGGCCGCCGGGACCGGCGTCGGCGCGGCGCTCGGCGTGGGGCGGGCGCCCGGTGTGGGCGCGCTCGGTGCCGCCGCCGGCACGGTCCGCCGGACCTCGATGCGGTCCAGCAGGTCCGGATGCCGCGCGGCGTACCCGCCGGCGGCGAGCGCGGCACCGACCAGGACCACCGCCAGGAACCGCCCTGATCGCGACTTCCGCCGTCGCCGGTGCAGCCCCCGGTCATGCCCGCCCACGTCGATCTCCGTCCGTCGCCCCGCCCCGCTCCGGGCAGGAGTACGGACGCCGGGCCCGGACGGTTGAACGGGCGGCCGGGTACCGTCGGTGCCGGGGTGGACGACCTGCCGCCTGTCGGAGCCCAGGGAGAGCCACCCGTGTCACCAGCCGAGCAACTGCTCGACGCCGCCGTCGCGACCGCGCGCGGCACCGACGTACGCGCTGCCGAGCGAGCCCTCGACGGGCTCGTGGTCGCCGACGGCGCAGCAGTGGACGCGGCGCTGCTCGCCCGGCTGACCCGGGACGTGGGCCGGCTCTGGCCGCGTGGCTGGCAGCCCGCGGACCTGGACCGGCTCGCCACCCGGCGGCTCACCCCGCGCGGCGCCCGGCTGCTGCGCGACGCGATGGCCGCGCAGCGGCGCACCCTGCCCGCGCCGGTCCCGGCCTGGTTCGACGAACAGCTCACCGAGACCGGTGCCCGCTGGGACGACGACGCGGGCTGGCTGGACCGGCGGGCCGACGGCGACCGGATCACCACGCTGCGGGACGCGGTCGACGCGGTCGTCCTGGTGGCGGGGCTGCCGCCGGTCGCGGCGCTCCGCCCGCCACCCGGCTCGGCCGGCACCGCGCTTGCCGCCGCGACGCCGAGCGGTTCCCGGATGCTCGACCGGGTACGCGCGCTGCTGGCCAAGGCCGAGTCGACCGGCTACCCGGCCGAGGCGGAGGCGTTCACCGCGAAGGCGCAGGAGCTGATGGCCCGGCACAGCATCGACGCGGCGCTGCTCGACGCCGGGGCCGAGCGGTCCGGCGGCCCGGGCGGCGTGCGGATCGGCGTCGACGCCCCGTACGCGGCGGCGAAGGCGCTGCTGATCCAGGAGGTGGCGGCGGCGAACCGGTGCGAGTCGGTGTGGTCCGACGACCTGGGCTTCGCCACGGTGCTCGGCTTCCCGGCCGACCTGGCGGCGGTCGAGCTGTTGCACACCTCGCTGCTCGTGCAGGCCACCGCCGCGATGCTGCGCGGCCGGGGTGAGCGCGGCCGGGCCGGTGGGCGGCGCACGAAGGGCTACGACGAGTCGTTCCTCAACGCTTTCGCGCTGCGCATCGGCGACCGGCTGCGGGAGGCGAGCGCGGCGGCGGCCGAGGAACTCGACGACGACCGCCTGCTGCCGGTGCTCGCGGCCCGCTCGGACGCCGTCCGGGAACGCGTCGACCAGCTCTTCCCGGGCACCACCCGGCACCGGCTCCAGGTGCGCGACGAGCAGGGCTGGGTCTCCGGCACCAGCGCGGCCGACCGGGCCTCGCTCGACCCGGGCCGACCGGCGCGCCGTCCGCTTCGCGGGGGTCGCTGAACTTCCCGGGGGATGATGTCGGATCGGGCGGACCGGCTCCGACCCGTCTGCGAGGCGCCACCGCCGGTGGCCCGCATCCGAGGAGTGCACCGTGAAGTACATGCTGCTGATCTGGAACCGGCCCGGCTTCGTGGAGGAGCTGACCGAGGCGGAGCGCACCGCGATCTTCGGTGAGGTCGACGAGATCATGAAGGAGCTGACCGAGTCCGGCGAGCTGGTCGGCGGCGAGGCGCTGGCCCACCCCTCGCAGACCCGTACGGCCCGCCCGGCGGCCGGCGGCGTCGAGATCACCGACGGGCCGTTCATGGAGAGCAAGGAGCAGTTCGCCGGCTACCTGACCGTCGACTGCGAGACCCCGGAACGGGCCGCCGAGATCGCCGCGCGCTGGCCGGACGTCCGGCACGGTTTCGGCGTGCTGGAGGTGCGCGCGGTGATGGAGCAGGCCGGGACGGAGATGTGACAGCACCTGTGGTCGAGGACCTGCTGCGCACGCTCGCGCCGCAGGTCCTCGGCGTGCTGGTCCGCCGTCACGGCCAGTTCTACGCCTGCGAGGACGCCGTCCAGGAGGCGCTGCTCGCCGCCGCCGTGCAGTGGCCGGAGCAGGGCCTGCCGGACCATCCCCGCTCCTGGCTGGTCACCGTCGCCACGCGCCGGCTCACCGACGAGTGGCGCAGCGAGCACGCCCGCCGGGAACGCGAGGTGGCGGTGGCGGTCCGGCAGCCCGCGTACGCGGCGGTCGCCCCGCCCGCCGACGAGGAGCCGCCCGGCGCCGACGACACGCTGAAGCTGCTGTTCCTCTGCTGTCATCCGGCGTTGCCGGTGAGCGGGCAGGTGGCGCTCACGCTGCGTGCCGTGGGCGGGTTGAGTACGGCCGAGATCGCCCGCGCGTACCTGGTGCCGGAGGCGACGATGAGCCAGCGGATCCGCAGGGCGAAGCAGCGGATCGAGGCGGCCGGCGCGCGTTTCACGCTGCCCTCGCCGGCCGACCGGGACGAGCGGCTGGGCGCGGTGCTGCGCGTGCTCTACCTGATCTTCAACGAGGGCTACACCGCGTCCAGCGGCGAGGCGCTGCACCGGGCCGAGCTGACCGGGGAGGCGATCCGGCTGACCCGGGAGCTGCGCCGGTTGCTGCCGGACGACGGCGAGGTGGCCGGGCTGCTGGCGCTGATGCTGCTCACCGACGCGCACCGGGCCGCCCGTACCGGGCCGGACGGCGAGCTGGTGCCGCTGGCCGAGCAGGACCGCGGGCGGTGGGACCGGGACGCGACCGCCGAGGGGGCGGCGCTGGTGACCGAGGCGCTCACCTGGTCGGCGCCGGGGCCGTACCAGGTGCAGGCGGCGATCGCCGCGGTGCACGCGGAGGCGCCCACCGCCGAGGACACCGACTGGCGGCAGATCGTCGCGCTCTACCGGGTGCTCGCGCGGGTCGCGCCGAACCCGATGGTCACGCTCAACCAGGCCGTCGCGGTGGCCATGGTGGACGGCCCGCGTGCCGGGCTGGCGCTGCTGGCCACGCTCGACGGCGACGACCGGACCGCGGGCCACCACCGGCTCGCAGCCGTCCGCGCGCACCTGCTCGACCTGGCCGGCGACCGTACGGCGGCCCGGGCCGCGTACCTGGCCGCCGCGCGGGCCACCACGAGCCTGCCGGAACGGCGTTACCTGGAGGTACGCGCCGCGCGCCTGGCCGGTGACCGGCCGCGCTGACCCGCGCCTGGACAGCACTCCGGGCCGGCCCGTGGGCCGACCCGGTGGTGTGTGTGCGTCGCGTACTCAGCTCTTGAAGGCGTCCTTGATCTTCTCGCCGGCCTGCTTGAGCTTGGCGCCCGCCTGGTCGTTGCGGCCCTCGGCCTCGAGGCGCTCGTTGTCGGTCGCCCGGCCGACGCCCTCCTTGACCTTGCCCGCGGTGTCCTGGGAAGCGTTGTCGATCTTGTCGTCCAGACCCATGATGACCTCCACTGATGCGGTTGCCTGACGACAACTGGTTACCCCGTCGGCCGTCGGCTCAACCCCCTCACCCGATCGGGCGGAAGCGCCGCAGCCGCAGGCTGTTGCCCACCACGAAGACCGACGAGAACGCCATGGCCGCCCCGGCGAGCATCGGGTTGAGCAGCCCGGCCGCCGCCAGCGGCAGCGCCGCGACGTTGTAGGCGAACGCCCAGAACAGGTTGCCCTTGATGATCGCCAGCGTCCGGCGGGAGAGCCGGATGGCGTCCGCCGCGACCATCAGGTCGCCCCGGACCAGCGTCAGGTCGGCGGCCTCGATGGCCGCGTCGGTGCCGGTGCCCATGGCCAGCCCGAGGTCGGCCCGGGCCAGCGCGGCGGCGTCGTTCACCCCGTCGCCGACCATGGCGACCACCCGGCCCTCGCGCTGGAGCCGCTCGACCACGTCGACCTTGTCGGCGGGCAGCACCTCCGCGATCACCTCGTCGATGCCGACCTCGGCCGCCACCGCCTTCGCCACAGTGGTGTTGTCGCCGGTGAGCAGCACCGGCTTCAGGCCCAGCTCACGCAGCCGGGCGACCGCCGCCCGGCTGGTCGGCTTCACCGCGTCGGCCACCGCGAGCACACCGCGGGCCCGCCCGTCCCAGCCGGCCAGGATCGCCGTCCGCCCGGCGGCCTCCGCGCCGGTCGCGGCCCGCACGACCTCCTCGGGTACGTCGAGACCCCGCTCCCGCAGCAGCCGGGCCCGGCCGACCACCACGGTCCGGCCGTCGACGGTGCCGGTCACGCCCAGCCCTTCGGCGTTGGCGAACTCGCCGACCGGCGGCAGTGCCCCGGCCTCGGCCGCAGCCTCGGCGACGGCGCGCGCGATCGGGTGCTCGGAGGCGGCCTCCAGCGCGCCGGCCACCCGGAGCAGCTCGGCGGCGTCCTCTCCGTCGGCCGGCAGCACCTCGGCCAGCGCCATCCGGCCGGTGGTGACGGTGCCGGTCTTGTCCAGCACCACTGTGTCGACCCGGCGGGTGGACTCCAGCACCTCCGGCCCCTTGATCAGCACACCGAGCTGCGCGCCGCGCCCGGTGCCGACGAGCAGCGCGGTCGGCGTGGCCAGGCCGAGCGCGCACGGGCAGGCGATGATCAGTACGGCCACCGCGGCGGTGAACGCGGCGGTCGGCCCGGAGCCGGTGCCGAGCCACCAGCCGAGCGTGCCGGCGGCCAGCGCGATCACGATCGGCACGAACACGCCGGAGATCCGGTCGGCGAGCCGCTGCACCGCCGCCTTGCCGGTCTGCGCCTGCTCCACCAGCCGCGCCATCTGGGCGAGCTGCGTGTCGCCGCCGATCCGGGTGGCCCGGACCACCAGCCGGCCGCCGGCGTTCACAGTCGCGCCGACCACGGCGTCGCCGGGCCCCACCTCGACCGGCACGGACTCGCCGGTGAGCATGCTGGCGTCGACCGCCGACGTGCCCTCCTCGACCACGCCGTCGGTGGCGACCTTCTCGCCGGGCCGGACCACGAACCGGTCACCGACCGCGAGCCGGCCGACCGGGATCCGGGTCTCCTGCCCGTCGCGCAGCACCGCCACGTCCTTGGCGCCGAGTTCGAGCAGGGCGCGCAGCGCCGACCCGGCGGTGCGCTTGGAGCGGGCCTCGAAATACCGCCCGGCCAGGATGAACACGGTCACCCCGGCGGCGGCCTCCAGGTAGATGTTGCCGGCTCCGTCGCCGCGGGTAATGGCGAAGCTGAACGCGTGCGTCATCCCGGGCATGCCGGCGGTGCCGAGGAACAGGGCCCAGAGCGACCAGCCGAACGCGGCCAGCGTGCCGAGCGAGACGAGCGTGTCCATGGTCGCGGCGCCGTGCCGCAGGTTGACCAGCGCGGCGCGGTGGAACGGCAGCCCGCCCCAGACCACCACCGGGGCGGCCAGGGTGAGCGAGGCCCATTGCCAGTAGTCGAACTGCCAGGCCGGAACCATGGCGAGCACGATCACCGGCAGGGTGAGCACGGCGGAGACCCAGAGCCGCGTACGCGCCGTGCGCAGCTCGTCCACCGGCTCCCCGGCCGTGGCGGCGTCCGCCTGCTCGGGCGGCGGCGGCACCACTGCGGTGTAGCCGGTCTTCTCGACGGTGGCGATCAGGTCGGCCGGCGCGATGTCGTCGGCGTACCGGACGGTGGCCTTCTCGGTGGCGTAGTTCACGGTCGCCTCGACGCCGTCCATCCGGTTGAGCTTCTTCTCGATCCGGGCGGCGCAGGACGCGCAGGTCATCCCGCCGATCGCCAGTTCGATCAGGTTCGGCGCGGTGGGCAGCGCCTTTCCCGTGGCAGTCATCGCGGCACCTCCGGCGCTCAACTGTGCCCGTGCCCCGGGGTGCCGTGTCCGGCGTCCGGGGTCGGTGCGGTGGTGGATGCCGGCGCGGCGGGCGCGGGCGCGGTCCGGTCGCCGGCCAGGACGGTGAACTCGGCGGTGTGCACCGCGTCGCCGTGCCGGAAGTCCAGGTAGAGACGGTACGCCCCGGCGGAGGGCACCTCGGCCGCGAACGTGATCGCCGGACCGGCGGGGGTGCGCCCGTCGCCGGGCATCCCCTCCGGGTGCACGTGCAGGTACGCCAGGTCGCCCTGCCGCAGCGCCACCAGGTGCCCGTACGCGCCGAGGTAGGGCTGAAGGTCGGTGACCGGCCGCCCGTCGCGGCTGACGGAGAGCGTGAGCCGGCTGGTGCGGCCCGGCTCCGGCGTTCCGGCCAGGGTGACGGTGTAGCCGTCGACTGTGGTGCTGGTCACCGGCGCCGGCAGCGGCCTGGCGGTCAGCTCGCCGGGGACCGTGACGTCCAGGCCGAGGGTCAGCGGCTCGCCGCCCTCGGGGGTGAAGTCGGCGAAGGCCCGCCAGACGCCGGGGCCTCCGAGCGGCGAGGCGACCCGCCAGGTGCCGTCGCCGGTCATCTCCGGGTGGACGTGCCGGAACCCGGACAGGTCCCGGCGGGCGACGATCAGGTGCATGCGCTTGTCGTGGGCCACCTCGAAGCGGGTGACCGGCGCGCCGTCCGGGCCGGTGATCCGGAAGGCGAACTGCCCGGCCGGGGCGGTGGCGGGCTGGAACGTGTAGCCGCGTTCGGAGACGAGCAGCCCGCCGGGCAGGTGCGCGGAGGCGCCGCTCTCGTCACCGTGGCCGGTGTCGCCGGCCCCGTGGTCGCTGTCGCTGTCGTCGTGGCGGGTCTCGGCGGCCGGGGCGACGGGATCGGCCAGGTTGCCGATCCCGTACGCCGCGCCGAACACCGCCACGAGGCCGAGGGCGAAGCCGCTGAGCTTCGTCGCCGTGTTCATGGTGTCTCCTCGGTTTCTACGGGTCGTCGGACCCGTCACGCACCGACGAGGTCGTAGCCGGCCTCGTCGACCGCCGCGCGGACCGCGTCCGCGTCCAGCGGGTTCTGACTGGTGACGGTGACCCGGCCGCTGGCCAGGTCGACCTGGACGTCGGTGACGCCCGGCAGTGCGCTCAGCTCGGTGCTCACCGAGTTGACGCAGTGCCCGCAGGTCATGCCGCTCACCTGGTAGGTGGTCTCCATCTCGCCCTCCGATCTGATACCCCCCAGGGGTACGTTCGGAACGTTAGCATACCCCCGAGGGGTACGCTATCCTCGGTTTCATGACCGCGCCGTCCAGCCCGACCCGGGGCTACACCGCCAGCAAGGACCAACTCCTCGCCCGGCTCCGCCGGATCGAGGGCCAGGTCCGTGGCATCGAGAAGATGGTCGAGGACGACCGATACTGCATCGACGTGCTGACCCAGATCTCGGCCATCCAGGCGGCGCTGGACAAGGTCGGCCTGGGCCTGCTCGACGGCCACGCCCGGCACTGCATGCACGAGGGCGCCGCCGAGGGCCGGGCCGACGAGATGGCGACCGAGATGATGGCCGCCGTCGGCCGCCTGATGAAGCGCGGCTGAGCGGGACCTCCGGCCCTCGTAGCGGGGCACATCGACCCGCGCCGACGCGGTCGTGCCGGTCGTACCGTCGAAGTGGCGGGCAGGCCGGCCCGGCGGACCCGCGGCGACGGACGGAGGGCGGCCCGATGATGTGGCAGAGCCCGATGATGGGCTGGATGTGGATCTGGTCCCTGCTGGTGCTCGCGGTGCTGGCGGGGCTCGTCTGGGCGGCCGTGCGGTGGACCGGCCCGCAGTACCTGGGCCCGACGACGGCCAGGCGCATCCTGGACGAGCGGTACGCCCGCGGCGAGATCGACGAGGACGAGTACCGGCGACGCCGGGCCGGCCTGGGCTGATCCGCGCGGAGCGCGTCACGGTCACGGTGCCCGGAAGCGCCCGGCCGGGTTGCCTACCATGGCCGGGCGACGACCCGGACGTGGTCGACACGTCCACGCCGGCCGGGTGACCAGACCGGTCCGGCGGACCAGGCGTCGCCGCGACCGTTGGGAGAGACGCCATGGGTGCCGACCACACCCACCCCGCACCCGCCGCGCCGCCGGGCGTACGACGGCTGCTCGTCGCCGTGGTGGTGCCGCTGTTCGTGATCACCGTGATCGCGGCGCTGGTGCTCTGGCCCCGGCAGGACCGGGAGCCGGTCGGCGGCGCGGACGTCCCCCGCTACCACGGCACCGTGACCCGGGTGGTCACCGAACCCTGCCCGCCGACCCCGGAGTCCCCGGACGGCGCAGGTGGCCCCTGCGGCACGGTGACGGCGACCGTCGAGCAGGGCCCGGACGCGGGCCGGCAGGTCGAGACACCGATCCCGGCCGGGCCGGGCGCACCCCGGGTCGCGGTCGGCGACGAGGTCGTCCTGGTCGAGCTGACCGACCCGGCCGACCCGGCGGTGAAGTCCTACAACATCGCCGAACACCAGCGCGGCACGCCACTGATCTGGCTGATGGTGCTCTTCGCCGCCGCGATCGTGGCGTTCGGCCGCTGGCGCGGTCTCGCCGCGCTCGGCGGCCTGGTGGCCAGCTTCGCCATCCTGCTCGGCTTCGTGCTGCCGGGCATCGGCGCCGGTCAGCCTCCGCTGCTGGTGGCGATCGTGGGCGCCGCGTTGATCATGTTCGTGGTGCTCTACCTGACCCACGGCGTCACCGCGCAGACGTCGGTGGCGGTGCTCGGCACGCTCGGCAGCCTGGTGGTCACCGGCGTGCTCGGCCTGCTCGCCACGTCCGCCACCCACCTGACCGGATTCGGCAGCGAGGACGCCACCACGCTGTCCATGTTCCAGGGCGACGTGGACCTGCACGGCCTGCTGCTGGCCGGCATCATCATCGGCTCGCTGGGCGTGCTGGACGACGTCACGGTCACCCAGGCGGCCACCGTCACCGAACTGGCGCACGCCAACCCCGGCCTGTCCCGGCGGCAGCTCTACCGGGCCGCGACCCGGGTCGGCCGGGCGCACATCGCGTCCACCGTCAACACCATCGTGCTGGCGTACGCGGGCGCCTCGCTGCCGCTGCTGCTCCTGCTGGTCGCCGACTCCCGCCCGGTGAGCGAGATCCTCACGAGCGAGTTCCTCGCCCAGGAGATCGTCCGCAGCGCGGTGGCCACGCTCGGCCTGATCGCCGCCGTACCGCTGACGACCGGACTGGCCGCGGTCGTGACCACCGCCGGACGGCGCTCGCGCGGCGCGGAGCCGGCGCCACCCGCGGCCCGGCCGCCGGCCGGACGGGACGACGCGCTGGAGGCGCTCGGCGGCGGGAAGAGCACGGAGGCCGCATGGTGACACTCCGCAGCGTGACCATCGATCTCAAACGCGACGCTGGTCACGGTGCGCCACGGCGAAATCTCGCTATTGGTCGGCTTCCGGACGTAGATCCTCAGGAGTGCTGTCAGGTAACCTCGCTGCCGGTCACCGCCGAAGGCGCGCACCGGCGCCAGCGGTGCCGCCGCCCAATCGCCCGCGGGCGAGCCGGGGAACCAGGTACATGGGGTGAATCCGCGACAGCGGTAGGGGCCACTTCCGTCCCGAACCCGTCAGCTAACCCGGTCGGCGGCCGACGGAAGGGAACACTGTGACGGCACCCCTGCGCCGCTGGCTGACACCCGTGGTGGCCGTGCTGACCTCGCTGGCAGTGCTGGCCGGGCCGGCCCCGGCGACCGCGGCCCCCACCGCGGCGGCACCCGGCACCCCCTCGGGGCACGAGGAGGACGGCGAACCGCCGCTCATCACCGAGGCGATCGACGCCGCCAACCGGAACTTCCTCCAGGCCAAGGCGAAGCTCGCCAAGTCGCAGGACCGCCAGCGGCGGCTGGCGGCCGAGGTGAAGACGGCACAGGCCGAACTCGACGCGCTCAGCCCGCAGGTCAACCAGCTCGCCGCCCAGTCCTACCGGACCGGCCGGATGGGCGCCATGGCGATGCTGCTGGAGAGCAACTCACCCGACTCGTTCGTCCGCCGGGTCAACGCCCTGGACGAGCTGAACCTCCTCAACGCGCAGCGCCTGGCCGCCATCAACGCGGTCAAGACCCGCGCCGAGCAGGCCAAGATCGCGCTCGACGCCGAGGTGCGCGAGCAGGAGAAGCAGAAGAACGCGATGGAGCGCGAGAAGGTGCAGGCCGAGCGCGCGCTGAAGCTCGTCGGCGGTCTCGGCTTCACCGGCGGCCTGGTCTCCGCCACCTCACCGGTCGCCAAGATCGCCCCCGGCCGCACGGCCGACGGCGGCTGGAAGGCCGAGTCGTGCAGCGAGGACGACCCCACCACGTCGGGCTGCGTCACCCCGCGCACGCTGCACGCGTACAAGGAGGTCCGGCGCGCGGGCTTCAAGCGCTTCGTGGGCTGCTACCGGCCCGGCGGGCCGTGGGAGCACCCCAAGGGCAAGGCGTGCGACTGGTCGCTCCAGAACAGCGGCTTCGCGCCCTGGCACAACAACGACACCCGCCGGTACGGCAACGAGGTCGCCGCGTTCCTCATCCGCAACGCCGACCGGCTGGGCATCTACTACGTCATCTGGAACCGGCAGATCTGGTTCCCGGCCACCGGCTGGAGTTCGTACAGCGGACCGTCGAACCACACCGACCACGTCCACATGTCGCTGCTCTGACCCGGACACGGTAAAAGGGGCCGCCCTCGGGCGGCCCCTTTTCGTCTTCCCGGCGGCTCAGCCGGCCAGCGCCGGGTCGGCGGGCGCCGCCGGAGCGGGCAGCGGGGCCGGGGACTGCGCCACGGTCCGCACCTCGCCGCCGGCGAGCCGGTACGACATGCCCACCACCGTGCACCGCCCGGCCGCCACCCGCTCGGCCAGCACGGCGGAGCGGGCCAGCAGCGTCTCGACGGTCTGCGCGATGTGCACGTCGATGATGCCGTCGAGGTCGTTGACGCCCTGGCGGGAGGCGCGCAGCAGGCTGGGCGATACCGCGTCCACCACCGCGCCCAGGTGCCCGACCAGGGCGGCCCCGGTCCGGAACCCCTCCCGGGCGGCCTGGACCGCGCCGCACGAGTCGTGCCCGAGCACCACCACGAGCGGCGTGCCGAGCACGGTGACCGCGTACTCGACGCTGCCGAGCACCTCCGGCCCGGCGGTGTGCCCGGCCGTACGCACCACGAAGAGGTCACCGAGACCGCGGTCGAAGATGATCTCGGCGGCGAGCCGTGAGTCGGAGCAGCCGACGATCACCGCGAAGGGATGCTGGCCGTCGGCGACAGCCGCGCGGTGCCCGGCGTCCTGATTCGGATGCTGCGGGGCACCGGTGACGAACCGGTGGTTACCGGCACGCAGTTCGGTCAGTGCCTGCTCCGGGGTGCTCGGCGTCATGTCCCTCACCTCGTCTACCTGGGGAACTACCGGGCCGAACGGCCTCGCGACCCACGGTCACACGCACCTCGGGGCCCGTCAAGATTCGTGATACGCATTTCATACTTTCCCGTTGCCACCCGCCCTCGGCCCGCGCCGATTCGGCCGGTGGCGGCGGTGGCCATAGCATGACCACCATGGCGACCACACCAGTTGAGGACGGGAGCCGCCGTAACTGGACCTTCCTCACCAACCACGGCCACGTGCTGCTCGCGATCGCGCGCAACCCCACCGCCCGGCTGCGCGACGTGGCCGACGAGGTGGGCGTGACCGAACGGGCGGCCCAGGCCATCGTCGCCGACCTGGAGGCCGGGGGTTACCTGCGGCGCACGCGGGTGGGACGGCGCAACGAGTACACGATCAACCCGAAGGGCCGCTTCCGGCACCCGGCCGAGGCCGACCAGCAGGTCGGCGCCCTGCTGGCCCTCTTCGCCGCCGAGCCGGCCGGGGACGCCACCGCCGACAGGTGACCCGGACCGGCACCACGAGTGCCCGCGCGGGCGGGCACGGCGGGTAATCTCACCGCGTGCGCGACAGCTTGCGGCCGGGCGCGACCACGGGACGCGTCCGGGCCGGACACCGGATCAGGTCCGTCCTCTCCGGAGCGACGGTCACCGCCCTGCTCGGCGGCGCGCTGGCGGTGCCCGCGCCCGCGCAGGCCGCCCCGAAGTGCGGCCCGGCCGGCGGCCCCGCACCCACCGAGGTGCCGTGGGCGCTGAGCCGCCTCGACCCGGCCGCCGCGTGGCGGATCGGCAAGGGCGCGGGAACCACCGTGGCGGTGATCGACTCCGGGGTCTCGCCGGCCCACCCCCTGCTGCGCGGGCGGGTGCTGCCGGGTGAGGACTTCAACCAGCTCGTCCGCCTGAAGGGGCAGTGCGACCTGGTCGGCCACGGCACCATGGTCGCCGGCATCATCGCCGGCCGGGAGGGCACCGGCTCGCCGTACACCGGCATCGCGCCGGAGGCGAAGATCCTGCCGCTGCGGGTCCTGGCCGAGAACAAGGAGAACTTCGACCCGGACGTGCCGGCCGAGATCGGCAAGGCGATCCGCTGGGCCGTCGACCACGACGCCGACGTGATCAACCTGTCCCTGGTCACGCTGGACGACCCGGCGCTGAAGTCCGCGGTGCAGTACGCGCTCGCCAAGGACGTGGTGGTCGTCGCCTCCGCCGGCAACCGGCAGGAGAACCGGGAGGACCGGCCGGCCTATCCGGCGGCGTACGACGGTGTCGTGGCCGTCGCCGGAATCGACGAGCAGGGCGGGCACGTCGGCAGCTCGGTCAGCGGGGACTATGTGGACATCGCCGGGCCCGGCCTGAACATCGTCGGGCCCGCGCCGCAGGGCTCGGGATACCGGGCCGAGCCGCAGGGCGGGACGAGCTTCGCCACCGCGTACGTCTCCGGGGTGGCCGCGCTGGTGCGGGCCGCACACCCGGACATCAGCGCCGACGAGGTCGCCTACCGGCTGACCCGTACCGCCGACAACCCGCCCGACGGGCACAACGCCGAGGTCGGCTTCGGGATGGTCAACCCGTACCGGGCGGTCACCAGCCTGCTGGGCACCCGGAGCGATCCGCCGCTGGGCGCGATGCCGCCACCGGCGCCGCCCACCGATCCGCTGGCCTGGCAGCGCACCGTCGCGATCTGGGTGGCCGTCGTCGGCGCGCTGCTGGCCGGCGTCCTGCTGACGCTGCGCCCCATCGTGGTACGCGGACGCCGGCGCGGGTGGCGGCCCGGCCGGCGCGACGTCCCGCAGGACGCCTGACAAACACGACGGCTCCGCCCGGCGCGAGCCGGAGCGGAGCCGCTGTGGACCGGTCGGGGGTCAGTTGCCCCAGACCTTGGAGTTGCTCATCTCCGTGGTCATGTAGTTCTCGCGCGCGATGCCCACGGCGCCGCCGATCTCGTTCAGGACCTTGTTGATGTCCCGCACGGCGGCGTCCCACTGGGCCTGGTGCTGCTGGTAGGCGGCCCGGTCCTGGCCCTCCCACTCGAGCTTGGTCAGCATCGCCCGCAGCGTGTCCAGCTTCTCGTCGATGGTCCGCGAGATGGCCTGCATCTGCTGGTTGCTGCTCTCCAGAACAGCGTAATCAACCTTGATGCTCATCGATTCCTCCTCTGCCTGTCTTCGCGGATCACGGGTTGAGAGCAGCGTGGAACTTGTCCAGCATCTGCTGCTGCTCTTCGTCGTTGACCTGGTGCGTGGTGCCCGACTTGTCGAGCAGATCCGCGATGTTGTCCATCGCGGTCAGCAGCTTCGTGGTGTCCTCGTTCCAGCGAGTCATCAGGCTCTGGAAGCCCGTGGACGCCTGGCCCTTCCAGGCCATCGCCAGGTCGTCGACCACGTTCCACAGCTTCTTGAGCTCGCCGTCGACATCGCTGCGCGTGGACCGCACGTCACTCGCGGCGGTGTGCAGAGTCGCTGCACTGACCTCGAACGCCATGCTTCACACCCTTCCGTCATCTTGTGGCGGCGGTTCCGCCGCGCCCTCCCCCGCGGCAAGGCGTACACACCCCACCGACGGACACTTCATCCGAACCGTAGCGGACGATGTCCAACCCGCGCAGCCCTGCTGGCCCATCGTCGTATTCCGACATCCCACTGTCGACAGACGCGTTCTCGCACCCTCAGTACGGGTTGGACGGTCAAGCCCGAGGTCAGGACCGTTCGCGTGACGACTTGACGATCATCGACACGCCGAAGGCCAGCACCGCGACCAGCAGCACCACCACGGCCCACAGCATCGGCTTCTCGAACGCGCGCTGGAACGACAGCACCAGAAGCGCCGCGCAGGTGCTCAGCGACACCACCTCGGCGGCCCGCCGCAGCCGCACCGAGCGGGTCAGCGCGGCGAACAGCATCAGGACCACGAAGACCGGGATGGTCAGCAGGACGTACAGCAGCAGCGAGAAGAGCAGGGTGTCCATGCGTCGCTCCCGTCACCCGTAGAACTTGGCGTCCCGCACCCAGTCGATCTTGATGTCCTTGATGTCCGGGTCCGAGCCGGTCGGCGCCCAGCCCGGGCGGGAGTCAGCGGTGAAGGTGAACCGGTTGTCCGTGTGGAAGGCGGCCAGCAGCGCGTGCAGCAGCGCGCTGATCTCGCCGAAGACCAGGACCAGCACGGCGGCGGTGGCGGTCAGGCCGACGATGCCGATGGCCTGCGCCAGTGCGGTGGTGGCGGGGAAGAACTGGAGCGCGATCGACGCGATCACCGCGACCAGGATCGGCATGAGCGCCTGGGCCAGCCCGGAGATCGCGTCGTTGTACGCGTCCCGGGCGGCGGTGAGCGTGTCCCGGTTGGCGGCGAACGCCTCGGCCAGCGAGTTGATCTCCGCCCCGAGCTTGCGGAGGAACAGGTCGAACGCGTCGCGGTCGTCGAAGTCCCACTCCGCCGCGTCCGGCGGAACCGCGGCCATGGCCGCGCCGAACTGGTCCGCGCCGAGCAGGCGGGCCGCCTCGTCCCACTTCTTGATCGACTCGTTGACCTGCTGGTTGTCGAACGACTCCAGGTAGAGGATCGTGCCGATCAGCGCCGCCGAGGCGACGATCCAGACCACGTTGCCCTTGGCGATGGCCGCCGCCGACCGGACCGGAGCCGTGGTCTCGGCGACCGTCACGGTGCCGGTCACCGTCCCCGAGGCGTTGGCGATGAGGATCTCCGGAGGCATCAGGTGTCCTTCCCGTGGCGGACCCGGCCGGTCACTTGACCACCCAGGGCTGATCCGACCTCTCCCAGTTCTTCGCACTCTGTTCGAGCTGCGCGGCGGCCTTGCGCAGATGCTCCACGCCGGTGCGGACGTTGTCCAGGTGCCCGTCCACAGCCGCGTTGTGCCGCTCCACCGCGCCGGTGCCGAACCAGCTCAGCGCGCCGCCGGGCAGCTTGACCTCGCCCAGCAACGTCTCGACGTTGCGGAGGTATTGAATCGGGCCGTCCGGGGCGTCGAGCATCCTGCCCGCCTTCCGGATCGCGTCGACGTCGACGGTGTTCGGCATCGCCGGCCTTCCTCTCGTTCAGCGCCGCAGGTTGCGGGTCGGGTCGGACACGTCCACCCCGAACTGACGGAACCAGTCCTCCGGGGTCAGCGTGCCGTCCTGCGCCCGGCGGACCATCTCGGAGTCGCCGAGCATCTCGCTCAGCATCTCGCGCTGGCGCTCCTCGAAGGCCGCGTAGGCGGCGTCGATCGCCGCCTGCATCGCCTCGGCCAGGGAGAAGCTGTCCAGCCGCATCGCCCGCGCGTCGAGCCCGATGTCGCCGACCTTCATGTCGCCGTCCACCGTCACCCGCACCAGCCCGTCCGGGCTCTCCCCGGTGACCCGCAGTTCGGCGCGCTGCCGCTGGAGATCGGCCAGCCGGCGCTGCTGTTCCTGCGCCTGCCGCAGCAGGCCCTCCATGGCCGCACCGAAACCCGACGGGCTGTTCACGGACGCGCCCCTCTCCACTCGCGACGATCGATCGCGCCGACGCTACCGGACCGGGCGTCCGGCGTCCGTCCCGTCAGGCCGGTTCCGTCCACGCGGTCTGGATCAGCTGCTGGCCGTCGCGGCGGCGGACGAGCGTGCCCCGGCCCGGCGGCTGCGGGGTCGGCCGCAGGTTGCCGAAGACGGCACCCTCCTCCCGGCTGCCGGACATCAGCAGGCCCGGCGAGTCCAGCTCACGCAGGCGTTGCAGCACCGGCTCGTACAGCGCCCGGGCCACACCGCCGACCCGGCGCGTGATGATCAGGTGCAGGCCGATGTCCCGCGCCTGCGGCAGCAGCTCGTGCAGCGCGCTCAGCGGGTTGCTGCCACCGGAGGCGACCAGGTCGTAGTCGTCCACCAGGACGTACAGGTCCGGGCCCTTCCACCAGCTCCGGTCGCGAAGCTGCGCGGTGGTCACGTCCGGGCCGGGCAGCCGGTTCTGCAACGCGCTGCGGATCGAGCCGAGCCCCTGGCTGAACACCTGGTTCGACGGCGCGTAGTCGAGCAGGTGGTCACCCTCGACCGCGCCCAGCAGACCGCGCCGGTAGTCGGCGATGACCAGCCGCGCCTGGGCCGGGGTGTACCGCTCGGCGATCCCCCGGGCGATCAGCCGCAGCAGGTTGGTCTTGCCGCACTCGGCGTCGCCGAACACGGTCAGGTGCGGCTCGCCGGCCAGGTCCAGGTAGACCGGGGCGAGCGCCGACTCGTTCACGCCGATCGGGATGCCCGGCGCCGACCGGTCGATGACCTTCGCCAGCTCGGTGACCGTCAGCTTGCGCGGCAGCAGCCGGACCTTCGGCGCCGGCTGCCCCGGCCAGTTCGCCGCGACGTGACCCGCGAGCGCCACCGACGCCTCGGTCAGGTCCTCGATGTCGCGCTTGCCGTCGATACGCGAGATCGCGGTCAGGAAGTGCAACTTGTCCCGGGTCAGGCCGCGGCCGGGCGCGCCCACCGGCACGTTCTGCGCCGCCCGCCGGTCGATCTCCGACTCCGACGGGTCACCGAGCCGCAGCTCCAGCTTGGTGCCGAGCAGATCCCGCATGTTGATCCGGATCTCCGCCCACCGCACCGCCGTGATCACCACGTGGACGCCGAAGCCGAGACCCCGGTTCGCCAGGTTCGTGATCGTCTGCTCCAGCTCCTCGTACTCCTGGCGCAGCGTGTTCCAGCCGTCCACCACGAGGAAGACGTCACCGAACGGGTCGTCGGCGAACTCACCGGCCGCCCGGCGGCGCCGGTAGCTCGCCACCGAGTCGATGCCGTGCTGGGTGAACCGGTTCTCCCGCTCGTCGATCACGGCGACCACCTCGGCCACCGTCCGCCGGACCGCCTCCACGTCCCGCCGGCCCGCGACACCCGAGGTGTGCGGCAGCCCGTCCAGGCTGCGCAGCGCGCCGCCGCCGAAGTCGAGGCAGAAGAACTGCACCTCGCGCGGCGTGTGGGTGAGCGCCAGCGAGGCCAGCATCGAGCGCAGCATGGTGCTCTTGCCGCTCAGCGACGCCCCGACGATCACCACGTTGCCGCCGGCCCCGGCCAGGTCGACCATCATCGGGTCGCGGCGCTGCTCGTACGGCCGGTCCACGATGCCGACCGGCACGGCGAGCCGGCCGCGGCCCGGCCAGTCGGCGGTGGTCAGGCCGAACGTCGGGTGCACGCTCAGCTTGGGCAGCAGCTCGGCCAGCCCGGACGGCTCGGCCAGCGGCGGCAGCCAGACCTGGTGCGCCGGCTTGCCCCGGCCCTTGAGCTGGTCGATCAGCACGTCCAGCATCGCCACGGCCTTGCCGTCGCCGCTCTGCTCCGGCTCCGGGGCCGCCTCGGCGGGGCTCGGCTGGGCCGGCACCGGCACGTAGTCGATGCCGTACGGGACGATCCGGCGCTGCACCTGCGCCCGGGTGGAGCGCTGCACCTGCCCCGGGGCCCGGTACGGGCCGGACACGTACGCGGCGCGGAACCGCAGCATGGTCGCGGTGTCGGTCTTCAGGTAGCCGTGACCCGGCGCGCTGGGCAGCTCGTACGCGTCCGGCACGCCGAGCACGATCCGGCTCTCCACCGCCGAGAACGTGCGCAGACCGATCCGGTACGACAGGTGCGTGTCCAGGCCGCGCAGCTTGCCCTCCTCCAGCCGCTGCGAGGCGAGCAGCAGGTGCACGCCGAGCGACCGGCCGAGACGGCCGATCATCACGAACAGGTCGATGAAGTCCGGCTTGGCGGCCAGCAGCTCGGAGAACTCGTCACAGATGATCAGCAGGCTGGGCATCGGCTCCAGCGGCTCACCGGCGGCCCGCGCCTTCTCGTAGTCGTACCGGGAGACGTAGTTGCCCGCCGCCCGCAGCACCTCCTGCCGGCGGTTCATCTCACCGGCCAGCGCGTCGCGCATGCGGTCGACCAGCGGCAGCTCGTCGGAGAGGTTGGTGATCACCGCGCTGGTGTGCGGCAACGCGTCCAGCGAGGCGAAGGTGGCGCCGCCCTTGAAGTCGACGAGGACGAAGTTCAGCTCCTCCGACGAGTGCGTCACCGCGAGCGCCGCGACCACCGTACGCAGCAGCTCGCTCTTGCCGGAACCGGTCGCGCCGATCACCAGGCCGTGCGGGCCCATGCCCTCGTGCGCGGACTCCTTGAAGTCCAGCTCCACCACGTTGCCGTCCGGTCCCAGGCCGAGCGGGATGCGCAGCCGGTCGCGGTGGCTGCGCGGACGCCAGGTCTGCCGGGTGTCCACTGTGGCGGCGTCGCCGACGCCGAGCAGGTCGGGCAGCTCCATGCTGCGGGCCAGCGGCTCCTCGGTGCTGGCGCCCTGCTGCTGGGAGAGCCGGAACGGGGCGATCTGCCGGGCCAGCCCCTCGGCCGCGCTCAGGGACAGCCGGTCCGGCCGGCCGAGCCGCGAGGTGGCGGTGCCGCGGACCAGGTCGAGCCCGGTGCCGTCCCCGGCGTCCAGGCAGAGCAGCCAGCGCCCGGCGTCGCGCGGGACCGCGCCGGACAGGTCGAACACGGTCGTGCCGAGCAGGCCCGGCCCGGTCAGCGCGCACGTCGCCGAGACCTCGCCGCCGTCCAGCACCACCACCACGTGCGGCGCGGTGGTCAGCGGCTTCGCCTCCGGCGCGAACCGGGGCCGACCGCCCAGATCCTGGGCCAGCGCGGTCTCCGCCTCGTCCAGCGCGGCGAACACCATCCGGCGCGCGCCCGCCGCGTCCGTACGCCCCGGGTGCTGGGCGTGCGGCAGCCACTTCACCCAGTCCCAGGCCGCCTGCCGGTCCGGCGCGGCCACCACGACCACCAGGAGGTCCTCCGGGGCGTGGAACGTGACGAGCTGGCCCAGCGCGGCCCGGGTCAGGTCCAGTACCGGCTCCCGGTCGCCGCGCAACGCGATCCGGCTGAACGCGCGCAGCGACAGCGCGGTCGGCAGGTCCGGCACGCTGGAGTGGGCCCGGACGAACCGGCGCAGCGCGATCGCGCTCATCGGTTCCAGGTCCTCCACCGGCTTGGTCTCCGGCGGCACGATCTCCACCGCCAGCCGCTGCGGGCCGAGCGCGATCCGCACCTCGCCGAAGTCGTCCTCGGTGATCCGCCGCTCCCAGAGCCGGCGGGAGGCGGCGATCGACCAGAGCGCGTCCGGCTCCGGGTGCCGCCACGTCATCGCGGCGCGCTGCTGCTCGGCCGCCCGCCGGGTGCGCTTGCGCATCTGCGCGAGATAGCGCATGTAGTCGCGCCGCTGCGCGTTCAGCTCGGCCTTGTCGTTGCCGCCGTTGCCGAGCGTGCCGATCGCCATGCCCAACATGGACACACCGAACAGGCCACCCGCGACGTACGTCATCATGCCGCCGCCACGCCCGGCGTAGAGGAACGCCATCGCGCCGACGCCGCAGAGCATCGGCAGGATCATCAGCACCTGGCCCATGCCCTTGGCCTGCGGCTCCGGCAGCTCGGGCGGGGATTCCAGCAGCACCTCGCCGCGCGGCAGCGCGGGCCCCGGTTGACGCGGAAGTCGGCGGAACACCACCGTACTCACGGCTCTCCCCTCCCCAGAAGTGGCCCTGATCGTGGTCTGCCACCGCCGGTGAGCGTCGGGTGGGCAACCTGTGCGACCGCCATCGTAGGTAATCTCCCGGTGGCGTCGTGGACCCGTGGGGGGCGACGCCGACGGCCCAGCGGATCGTATGCGAGCACGAGGAGGCCACTGTGGCGACGAAGACGGCGACCGGTGGGCTGAGCCGGATCACCATCGTGGCGCCGCGTACCAGGATGGATCTGGCGCTGCCGTCCGACGTGCCGCTCGCCGACCTGCTTCCCACGCTGCTGCGGTACGCGGGCGAGGACCTGGCCGACGAGGGCGTACGGCACGGCGGCTGGGCCCTGTCCCGGCTCGGCGGTCAGCCGCTCGACGGCGGCCGGACCGCCGCGCAGCTCGGCGTACGCGACGGCGAGGTGCTCTACTTCAACCCGCGCGCCGCGACCGCCCCCGAGATCGTCTTCGACGACGTGGTGGACGCGGTCGCCACCTCCACCACCCAGCGGGCGGGCGCCTGGCAGGTCGGCACCACGCGGACGTTCGCGGTCCTGCTGGCCGCCTCGGCGCTCGCCGCGGGCGCGGTGGCGACGCTGCTCACCGGCCCGCCGCAGCTACCCGGCGCGGCCGCCGCGTTCGTGGTCGCGGTGGCGCTGCTGGTCGGCGCCGCGGTGCTGTCCCGCGCCGCCGGCGACAGCCGCACCGGCGCGGTGCTGGCCCTGGTCGGGATCGGTTACGCGGGCGTCGGCGGCCTGCTGGTGCTGGCCGGGGACCGGACGCTCGGCGAGCTGGCCAGTCCGCACGTCCTGCTCGCCGGCACCGCCGTGGTGGTCTTCGGCGCGGTCGCCGCGCTCGCCGTCGGCGACCGCCTGCCGCTGTTCCTCGGCGCGGTGGGCGTGGGTGCGGCGGTCGGCCTCGGCGCGGTGCTCAGCCTGGCCTTCGACATCGGCGCGGCGGCCTCGGCGGCGGTGGTCGCGACGGTCGCGTTCGGCGCGCTGCCCGCGCTGCCGATGCTCGCCTACCGCCTGGCCCGGCTGCCGGTGCCGTCCATCCCCACCGGCCCGGACGACCTCAAGACCGACACCGAGTCGGTGGACGGGCCGTCGGTGCTGCGCAACAGCGAGCGCGCCGACGCGTTCCTCACCGGTCTGCTCTGGACCGTCTCGCTGCTGGTGCTCGGCGGCGAGGTGGTGCTGGCCGGGAACGGCCGGCTCCCGGCGGTCCTGCTCTGCCTGGTGCTGGCGCTGCTGTCGCTGCTGCGGGCACGCCCGTTCCTCAGCCGCGCCCAGCGCACGCCGGTGCTGCTGTCCGGCACCGTCGGCCTGGGGCTGGTCGCCGCCGCCACGTTCGCCGCCGGCTCGCTGGCGACACGCCTCGGGTTGATCCTGGGCGGCCTGGCCGTGCTGGCCGTGATCAGCCTGGTCTACGGCCTGACCGTGGCCGGCAAGCGGATCTCCCCGGTCTGGGGCCGGACCCTGGACATCGTCGAGATCCTGCTGATCATCGCGCTGGTGCCGCTGGCCGTCTGGGTGTGCGGCGCGTACGGCTGGATCGTCAACCTTCGACCGTGACGGTCCCCATCGCGGTGCCGACCGGCGCGGTGGCGTAGACGCCGGGGCCGTGCTGGCCGTCCAGCGGGCGGGCCGGCACGCCCGCGCGCCGGGCCATCTCCCGGACCGCCTTCACCAGCGCCTCGGCGTGCCCGTCCATGGCTGCCACCCGCAGCAGCGGCGGCACCTGCCGGCCGCCCGGGAGGACCACCGCGGCGACCGTGTGCGAGGGCGCCGAGGTGGCGGTGACGGCGTCCACCAGCGCGCCGAGCGAGCCGTTGGGGCGTACCCGCAGGGCCAGGCAGCGCTGCGTCCAGCCGCCTCCGCGCAGGCTGGTCCACGTCTCCACCGGGGACTCCGGCGCCAGGTCGAGCCCGGCTCCGGACACCACCGCCGCGTGCAGCTCGTTCCGGTCGAGCACCCGGTGACCGAGGCCGGCGGCGTTGAGCGCCTTGCCGAGCCGGCCCACCCCGGCCGCCACCGTGCGGTGCACGCCGCGCAGGCCGCCGCCACGGCTCACCGCCTCGGCCCGCGCGTCGGACACCGACAGGCGCAGCGCCACCCACACGGTCCGGTACGCCGACGGCGGCGCGCCGGGCGCCGGGTACCAGACCAGGGTGTGCGAGACGACCTGGGTCTGGGTGACCGGGCCGGAGAAGTCGGCGAGCACCGCGAGCGCGCGGTCCACCACGGCCGCCTCGATCGAGCCGGCGGGCGCGCCGGGACGGCCGGTCAGCGCCAGCGCGGCGAACCAGCCCCGGTCGTCCTGCCCGATGCCGAGCCGGGTGCCGCGCTCGGTCAGCTCCACCACCGTCAGCTCCGGGGCGAGCGCGGCCAGCCTCGGGTCACCACCGGGCGCCGCGCTCCGGGCCCGGTCGCGGCGCCGGCGCAGCCGGCGGCGGAGCATCAGATCCTCGTACCACCAGCGGCCGCCGCGGCGCGCGAACGCCGCGACCACCGCCAGCAGCGCCAGGACGGCGACCACCCCGAGCAGCCACGCCGGGCCGGCGGTGGCGAACCAGACCGCGAGCGCGGCGCACTCCACCACCACGAGCTGCCCGACCACGACCGGGCCGAGCCGTCCCCGGCGGCGCTTGTCGGCGGGGGTGACCGGCCGGTCCGGCGGTACGGCGGGAACGGTGGCGGTACGACCGGGTGGCGCCTGGAGCTGCGTCATCGGTGTGCGTCCCTTCTGGACATCCTGGGCATCCGCCGGGCGGGTGCGGTCGTTCGGGCGGCGGACGGGGTCCGGCGCACCCCCGACGGCCCCTTATCGTAGGGAAGCCCGCGGCGCCGTTCGGTCCTGTCGCCGTGGACCCACCCCCGCCGGAGGTTAGTCATGCGGACCCGCCGCGATCAGGTGCAGGCGTACCGGTTCGTCACCCGCCGCATCGTCTCGGCGCTGCTCTCCGGTGATCCGGAGACCAACGACCTGCCGATGCGCCGCCTCGGCATGGCGGTGTTCGGCAGCGTCATCGCGGCGGCCGTGGTGCTCGGCGGCGTGGGCGCGTACGGGCAGCTCACCAGCAATTCCGCGCCGCTGGAGCCGAACACGCTGGTGATCGAGCGGGAGACCGGCGCGACGTACTACTTCGGCGAGGACAAGGTGCTGCGCCCGACGCTCAACTACGCCTCGGCGCGGCTGATCGTCAACGACGCCGCGGCGCAGCCGCGCACCATGTCCCAGGCGTCGATCAAGGACCGTCCACGCGGGCGGCTGGTCGGCATCGTGGGCGCCCCGGACGACCTGCCGGACCGCAAGTCGCTGGTCGGGCTCCCCTGGTCGGTGTGCGACGTGCCGGATCCGAACGACCCGCAGCGCTCCACCACGCACCTGGTGATCGACCGCGCGCTGCCCGGCGGCACGGCGCTCACCGACCGGGCCGTGGTGGTGCGGACCAGCGACGCCCGCTACCTGCTCACCGGCGGTTCCCGGCTGCGGGTCGCCGGTGACGAGCAGGCGCTGGTGGCGTTGAAGATGGCCGGCGCGACGAACCTGACCGTCGGGCAGCAACTGCTGAACGCGGTGCCGGTCGGGCCGGTGCTGCGCAAGCCGACGATCGCCGGGGACGGCAGCGCCAGCGGGCTGACGGTGGCCGACCGGCCGGCCCGGATCGGCCAGGTCTACCAGGCCGCCGGCCAGTACTACGTGCTCACCCGGCAGGGGCTGGCGACCGTCCGCGAGGTGACCGCGCTGCTGCTGCTCGGCGGCGGCGGCGAGGTGACGCAGATCACACCGGACGAGGCGGGCCGGCTCCTCACCGACCAGCGCCTGGACGCGGACGGCCTGCCGGCCCGGCTGCCGACGCTGCACGAGGTCCGTCCGGGACGGACGGTGCTCTGCGCCACCTACCGGCCCGGCCCGGCCGGTCAGCCGCCGGCCACCACGCTGGAGGTCTTCGACTCTCCGCCGGCCGAGCTGACCTCGGCCACCGCGATGCCGGCCCGGCAGGGCGCCCGGGACGCGGTACGCACCGCCGAGAGCGTGCTTCTGCCCGGCGGCAAGGGGGTGCTGGTGCAGGCCACCGCCGGGGAGAGCGGCAAGGCGGCGGCCGGCTCGACGGTCTACCTGATCACCGCCCAGGGCATCCGCTATCCGCTCGGCACCGCCGGGGGCGACGCGAAGAGCGCGCTCGGGTACGGCGACGTGACGCCGCTCGCCGTACCCGCTTCGCTGCTGGCGCTGGTGCCGACCGGTCCGACGCTGTCCCGCGAGGACGCGATGACCTACTTCGATGCGTCGACGCCACCGGGGGCCACCGCGACGCCCTCGGCCGGCGGCGCGGCGGCGCAGGTCCAGGGCGGTTGACCGGCCCCGGGCAGATCCGAAGTGGAGGATCTCCGTCACGGGTCGCCCGGGTTGGCCCGCTTCGACTAACCTGAGTACGGCGAAGGGTTATCGACGATGACTACGGGGATGCAGCCATGACGGGGCGCACGACAGTAGACGTACTGTCCTTGGAGGACTTTCACCAGCGGCTCGAGCGGCGCCTGAACGAGGCGGAGTCGGTGTTGCGCAAGCTCAACACCCAGATGCAGTGCCGCCCGCCGGCGCTCGGCACGTTCACCGACGCGACCGACAACGCACGTCGCTACTCCGAGACCCACCAGAGCTACGTCAACCACGTCGACCGGCTGCGCCGGGCGATCCTGGCCGCCCGCGAGGCGACCCACAAGATCATGACGAACTACAAGACCGCCGAGGCCCGCAACGCCGCCGCCGCGGCCGACATCGCCGCCGCCCTCTCCGGGCTGAACGAGGCGATGAAGCAGCCGAAGGAGGACCCGCGTGTCTGAGTACACCCGGCGCTACGAGCACGTCAGTCACGAAGAGCTCTACCAGGGCGTCAACGCCGGCGACCCGAAGCAGATCGAGGCGCTCAGCGCCCAGTGGACCTCCCTGAAGGGCACGCTCGACGATCTCGGCCGCGACCTGACCGCCGACCTGGAGGCGCTGGCGAAGACCTGGACCGGCGACGCCGCGCGCGAGTTCCACCGCCGGCTGGACATGGTCGTCCGCTACTCCGGCAACCTCGCCGAGGGCATGACGGGTATCCGACAGGGCCTCGACATGATGTCCAGCGAGCTGCGGGCCGCCCAGTCCAAGGCGGAGAGCCCGGAGAAGACCGACGACAACGACAAGCTGCTGTCCAGCGCCGGCAAGGGCTTCCTGATCGGTGGCGCCCCCGGCGCGGTGATCGGCGGGATCGTCGGCCACCAGCAGGACAAGGCCGAGCAGGAGAAGGCGCACCAGCGGATGGTGCAGGTCGTGGCGAAGCTCGCCGAGGGCTACGACTTCTCGGCGTACGGCCGGATCGTCGTACCGGACCCGCCGGAGACCGAGCTGCCCGGCCACACCGGCAACGGTGACCCGACGCTGCAGAACGGGCCGTCGGTGAAGACGCCGTCGTCCGGCCCGAGCCTGGGCAGCTTCGGCCCGGGCGCGAGCGCCACCGCCACCACGTCGGGCGTGCACCACACGGCCCCGACCGGCGGCACGCCGGGCGAGGGCACGCCGGGTGCGGGCACCCCTGGTGGCCAGCCCGGCGCCGGTGCTCCGGGTTCGGTGCCGGTCGGCGGCACCGTCGACCCGGGCGGCACCTCGCTCGCCGGCGCCGCTCCGCTGACCAGCACCGTCGGCGGTCCGACGATCGGCGGCGGCCCGGGCTTCGGTCCCGGCGGCGCCGGCCCGACGACGATGACCGCAGGTGGAGGCGGTGGCGCCCTCTACGGCGCCCCCGGCGTCCTGAGCACCGGTTCACTCGCGGGCACCGGCGCCAACTCGGCGTCGGCGGCTCGCCTCGGCGGCATGCCCGGCGCGGACAACCGCTCCGCCGCCGGCACGGGCCGGCTCACCTCCGGTCGCGGCCTCGTGGTCGACGCCGGGAGCAAGTCCGCCGAGCGCACCGGCGGCGCCACCGGGCGGCCCGCGATGGCCGGCCGCGGCGGCGTGCTGGGCGGGCGCGGCGGCCACGGCGACGACGAGTCCGACGGCCGGCTGACCTGGCTCACCGAGGACGAGATGGTCTGGGGCGACGGTGACGCCGCCCCGCCGCCGGTGCTCGGCGGCAACTGACCCCGGCATCCACGCGACGGCGCGGCACCCCGGCAGGGGCGCCGCGCCGTCGCGCGTCGGGCCCCGCGTGGGCCTCCGTCCACACCGACCCGTGGGGTGGCTCACGTAAACCGCAAGATCCTTGAGCTGCGAGATCCTCCGCCGACCGATAGGTTGAAACGGTGCTGCCCGTAGCGTTCGCCCCGTCCACCTGGACGGCGACGCTGCGCCGAATCGCCCGCACGGCCGTGGCCGGCCTGGTGCTGATCGTCGGCCTCCAGGGCATCGCCGCCGCACCCGCCCACGCCGACGCGGCCTCGCACACCACCATCGCCGCGCACGCCACCATCGCCTCGCACGCCGTCGCCACCGAGCACGTCACGGCGATCGAGCACGTCGGGGCGATCAAGCACGTCACCGCCGTCGGGCACGCCGCGACGCGGCAGGCGGTCACGACCGGCGCCGCACGTTCCGCCGAACTCACGGCGACCGACGCCCCGACCGCCGCGCTGCGGACCACCGGTCCCGGCACCGGCCCGGCCGTCACCGAAGCGCCTTCCGCCGACTCCGCCGGGCCCGTTCCCGGCGTCGAGGTGGTCGCCGCCGCCGACCCCGGCCGGGCGGACATCGCCCGTCGCGGTCCGCCGCGCGCCTGACCGGGCGCCTTTCCGGTACGCCCCGGCGCGGTCCCACGGGCCGCACGCCTCGCGCCCTGCGCGCGTCCCGCCGCGTCTGAAGTCACGACGCGCACCCGCCCGGATGTCCGGGCCACAACCGTTGATCGTCCTTCGTTCCACCACGAGGTGCTGGTGATGCAGACCGTCTTCTCCACCGTCCTGCCCGACATGCCCGCGGCCGCCGTGATCTGGCTGGTCCTGCTCGCCGTGGCCGCGACAGTGGTCGCCGCGCTGATCGTCCGCCCGTCCCGGTTCCGTTCCGAACTGGTCGACCGGATCAGTGACGCCGCCCGGCCGAGCAGCATCGAACGCGCCGAGCGGGCCCGCGTACGGGACCAGGAGCGAATCCGCTACGCCGACGAGGTGGCCGTGGCGGCCTCCCGTGCGACGGCGACCGCCGAGCGGAGCCGCGCCGAGTGGCTGACCGCCCAGGAGGAGGCCGAGGCCGCCTGGCAGGCGTACCAGGCAGCCGAGGAGGACGTCCGGCGCCTGAGCGCCGCCGCGGCGCTGCCGCTGCCCCGGACCGCCAAGACCCCGGCCGAGTACGCCGACCGGGAGCGCTGGCTGCACCGGGCCGCGATGGACGCCCAGTGGCGCGACGAGATCACGGTGCGGCAGCTCAGCGACATCCTCGGCGGCAACGGCTGGGATCCGAGCCGGCACCCGGTGGAGCAGGAACTGCTGCTGCGCCGGCTGGTCCGGGACAACATGGCGGCACGGCACCGCGCCGCCACGCAGCGGGAGCAGGCCGCCTGGCAGGCAGCCGAGCGGGCCGCGGCGGCGGCGCAGAGCCTGCGCGACGAGGCGTTCGCGGCACTGCACCCGGTCGCCGAGCCGCAGACCGCGCTCTCCATCGTGGGCTTCGCCGGCCCGGAGACCACCCGGGAACTGCCGGCCGGGACGGGCACCGACGTCACCCGCGAGCTGCCGCCGGTGGCGCGCGGCCGGGCTGCCGTGGCGACCTGAGGACGCCGGCAGCGGCCTGGCGGGACGTCGCCCCGGCCGCGACCCGGCCACGGGCGGACGCTCCTCGCGGCGGGGACGACCGCCGGGCGTGGCGGGCCGGGCTCGACTAGCGTGGTGGCGTGTCCCGTGAAACCTGGGTGCTGGTCGTCCTCGCCGCCGTCCTCGCGGCGGCCATGCTGGCCGGGGCGGTGCTGCTCGCCATCCGGGTGGTCCGCACCCGCCGCATGCTCGGCGCGCTCGGCGCCGGCGGCAAGGTCGCGTTCTACGGCGCGCTGATCTACACGATCCTGCCGGTGGACCTGCTGCCCGACCCGATCTACCTGGACGACATGGGCGTGCTGGCCGGCGCGCTGTTCTACCTGGGCCGGCTGGTCGCCAAGCACCGCGCCGAGCAGCGTGCTGCCCAGTCAGCCCCGGCGGTGCCGCTGGCCGCAGCCCCGCCGCGCCCGTCCGACCGTCCCTGACGAGGAGACAGCATGGCTGGGCATCACCGGCTGGACCCGCACGACGAGCGGGTGGCCCGCTTCTTCGCGGACCGGCACCTCGCCACGCTCACCACACCGCGCGCCGACGGCACCCCGCACGTCGTACCCGTGGGAGTGACCTTCGACCCGGCGGCCCGGCTGGCCCGGGTGATCACCTCAGCCGGGTCGGCCAAGGCCCGGCACGTCGCGGCGGCCGGACCGGACGGCGTCCCGGTCGCGGTGTGCCAGGTCGACGGCCGGTGGTGGCTGACGGTGGAGGGCCGGGCGGTGCTGCGCCGCGACCCGGAGTCGGTGGCCGAGGCGGAGCGCCGGTACGCCGAGCGGTATCGCACGCCGCGTCCGAATCCGGAGCGCGTGGTCATCGAGATCGCGGTGACCGGGCTCCTGGGAAGTCTCCCCGGCTGAGGCTTCTGTCCGGTTCCGCGGTGGCCCCGGTCACGCCCGGAAATGGGCTGCCGCGGCAGGGCGGTTGAACTCTCCGTACGCCGAGCGCCACTCCTGGTGCCGCGTCTCCCGCACGGAGCCGTCGACCCCCGAATGGAGCCTCGACCATGAACCCGATCATCCGTAAGTGTGTGCTGTCCGTCGCCGGTCTGGCCGCCGCCGGTGGTGCCGTCGCCGGTCCGGCCGCCGCCGCCCACGCCGCCCCGGTCAAGGGCAAGGGCGACCGCACCGCCGACTACGAGTACCAGGCGCAGCCGAACTTCTTCTACTGCGGTCCCGCCTCGACCCGGATCGCGCTGTCGGCCGAGGGCAAGGACGTGAGCCAGGACGAGCTGGCCGCCAAGCTCGGCACCACCGAGAACGGCACCGACTCGGCCATCGACATCACCCGGGTGCTCAACGAGTACACCGGGGGCAAGTACCGGACCACCGAGATCCGCGACGACGTTGCCACCCGGGAGCAGGTCGAGCGCCTGCGCGCGGACATCCGTACCGCTGTGGACGACGACCGGCCGGTGGTGGCGAACATCCTGGGCGGCGCCCGGGACATCGACGGGGTGGAGCACAGCTACCCCGGCCACTACGTGACTGTCGTGCGGTACGAGGGCGACGGCGACCGGGTGCTGATCGCCGACCCGGCCCGGCCGGACGAGCCGACGTACTGGATGGACGTGACCGAGCTGGCCAACTGGATCGCCGGCCGCGGTTACAGCTCCTGACCCGCGACGCCTGACCGACGGGCCGGTCTCCGCTGTGGAGGCCGGCCCGACGCCGCGGCGGCCACGCTCCCCTCGGGGGCGTGGCCGCCGTCGTGTTCCGGCCTCTGAGCGGGTGTACGTCAGCGACCGGTGTCGCCTTCGCCGGTGCGCTGCTGCGCCGCGTCGACACCCTTGTCGATCTGGTTGTCGTACTTGCCGCCGGTGCGCTTGTCGGCCGCGTCGCCCGCCTTCTCGATGCCCTGGTCGACCTGCTTGTCGTGCTTGTCCGCGAAGTCCTTGGCCTTGTCCATGAAGTCGCTCATGTCGGATCTCCCTTCGATACGTTGAATGCCTTCCCCAAGGCCGGGGGCACAAACACCGGGTGGGCGGTTGCGGCCCTGGTGTCGGATCGACCCGCGTCGGGTACCAACGGCCACGATCGAGGAGGGCGACGTGGACGACGACGCTGGAATACCCGGGCGGGCACCGGCCACCGGAGGGCGGCAGACCTGGGCCGGACTGCCCTGGCCGGTACGGACGGCGGTCACCTGGAGCGCCTGCCTGCTGGTGGTGACGGCGGGGCTGTGGCTGCTGGGGCAGATCGCCGTCCTGCTCGCGCCGCTGGCGGTGGCGCTGGCCGGCACGCTCTTCCTCGCCGCGCTGCTCGACCCGGTGCTGGTGCGCCTGCGCCGGCTGCGGGTGCCGGCCGGGCTCGCCGCGCTGCTGAGCATCCTGCTGCTGCTCGGCATCCTGGGCGGCGCCGGCGTCCTGGTCTGGAACCTCACCGCGAGCCAGTTCGGCGAGCTGAGCCAGCAGCTCGACGAGGGGTTGCAGCGCACCCGCGACTTCGTCACGTCCAGCCTGCCGGTCACCGACCAGCAGCTCGACCGGCTCGTGGAGCAGATCCGGCAGGGCCTGAGCAGCGGTGCGCCCGACCCGGTCGCCGGGGCGCGCAAGGTCGCCGAGGTCGCGGGCGCGATGCTGCTCGCCCTGGTGCTGCTGTTCTTCCTGCTCAAGGACGGCCGCTCGATGTGGCACTGGGTGCTGCGCCGGCTGACCGGCCCGCGCCGGGAGCTGACCGCCGAGGCGGGACGGGCGGGCTGGCGGACGCTCGGCGCGTACAGCCGGGGCACGATGATCATCGCGGCCATCGACGCCATCGGCATCGGGCTGGCCCTGGTCGTCCTGCGTGTCCCGCTGGCCCTGCCGCTCGCCCTGATCACGTTCCTCGGCGGGTTCGTGCCGATCATCGGCGCCACGGTGGCCGGTGCGGTGGCGGTGCTCGTCGCGCTGGCCGCGAACGGTCCCACCACCGCCCTGCTGACCCTGGCCGCCGTGATCGCCGTCCAGCAGATCGAGGGCAACCTGCTGGAGCCGCTCGTCATGCGGCGGCAGGTGCAGCTGCACCCGGCGGTCATCCTGGTGGTGGTCACGGCCGGCACGCTGGTCGCCGGGGTAGCCGGCGCGTTCGTGTCGGTGCCGATCGCGGCGGTGCTGTGGCGGGTGCTGGACACCGTGCAGCGGCACCGCGCCGCCGAACGGAGCGGCACCGGAGTTCCCGCACCGACCGCCGAGCCGGGCCGCGCCGCCGAGGCAGCGGGCTGACGACCGGCGCGGTCCGACTGCCGGCGCGGTCCGACAGCGCGTGGCGCGGGCTGGCGGCCGCACGAGGTGAGGGCCGCCCGGCCGCCGCGGCCGTTCCATGCGGGCCGGCGCGAGTGCCGGTCAGGCGGGATGCGGCTGGCGCAGGTGCGTGGTGAACCACGTACCTGCCTGGTCGGCTACCTGCTCCAGCGTCCCGGGCTCCTCGAACAGGTGCGTGGCGCCGGGCACGACGCGCAGCTCCGCGACCTCGCCCAGCGCGTCCCGGGCCTGCTCGTTGAGCACGATCACCTGCTCGTCCAGGCCGCCGACGAGCAGGAGCGTCGGTGCGCGTACCGCGGCCAGTGAGCTGCCGGCAAGGTCGGGCCGGCCGCCGCGGGATACCACAGCGCCCACCCGGTCCGGCCGGGCCGCGGCGGCGACGAGTGCGGCGGCGGCGCCGGTGCTGGCGCCGAACAGCCCGATCGGGAGCCGCCCCAGCTCCGGGTCGGCACCCATCCAGTCGACGATCCCGGCCAGGCGCTCGGCCAGCATGCCGATGTCGAAGCGCAGCTCGGCGGTGATCTCGTCCCGGGCCTCCTCGTCGGCCGTGAGCAGGTCGACGAGCATCGTGGCGAGCCCGCGTTCGTTGAGCGCGCGCCCGACGGCCGTGTTGCGCGGACTGTGCCGCGAGCTGCCGCTCCCGTGCGCGAACAGCACCACCCCCCGCGCCCCGGCC
>NZ_RCVK01000127.1:0-31196 GCF_003667485.1 Micromonospora sp. BL1 | reverse complement strand
GGTGGGGAGGGCGGCCAGGTGGGGGAGGACGCCGGAGGTGAGCAAAATGGTCGCGCCGATGGCGATGAAGATCGCCGGGACCAGCCAGTGGCCGGCGCGGCCGACCAGCGCCACCACCCGCGGGTGCCCGCCGAGCGCGGCGGCGACCGCGCACCACACGGCCACCAGCACGGCGAACACCAGCAGCCAGATCAGGCCGGTCACCGGGTCGAGGGCGCGGAACACCGGCACGTAGACGGCGATGTTGTCCGCGCCGTTCGCCACAGTCACCCCGGCGACGCCGAGCAGGCTGCCGACCACCGCCGGTGGCTCGTCGTCGTCGCGCCGGGTCAGCAGCGCGCGGACGCCGAGCGCGATCGGCAGCAGCCCGAGCAGGCCGGGCCACGGGTCCGGCACCACGAGCAGCCCGGCGGCGGCCACCACGGCGACCGCGACGAGCGCGCCGATGCCCGCGTACTGCCCGGCGACGATCTGCCACGGCCGGGGACGCCCGGTCCGCCGGGCGGCCACGAAGAGCACGGTGAGCACGACGACGTCGTCGAGGTTGGTGGCGGCGAAGACGCCGGCGGCGCCCGCCGCGGCCGTGATCGTGTCAATCACTCCGGGCACGATACGGCCCGCCGCACCGGCCGTCGCATGATCCACACCAGGTCGCCGTGGTGGCGGTATCCGGAGCGCGGCGTGCCAGCCACCTCGGGGAGGTGGTGTCGATCATGCGGGAGGACGCCGGCACCTCGCCGCGGTGGCGCCGACAGGCCTGTCCGGCGGGGGCGGTACGGATCAGCGGGCCGGAAGGATCACTCTATCGGGAAGCTGACATTGCGTAGCGTGTCGGTTGGCGAATAGTTGATATCTGGCGCATGATCGTCCGAGGCGGTCTAATAGGTGGGACCGTATCCGAACCGCACAGTCTGGGACGTGAGGAATCAGCATGGCAGCCACCGGCACAGCCACCAGCACTGAGAAGGGTCGCCGGATCGTCGGGGCCGAGCGTCAGACGCTCGCCAAAGACCTGGTAAAGCGGTACACCGGGGGTGAGAGCATCCGTGCTCTGGCGGCCTCGACGGGCCGTTCCTACGGGTTCATCCACCGTGTGCTCACCGAGTCCGGGGTGCAGCTGCGGCAGCGCGGCGGCGCCCGGCGCCGGAAGAAGGCGTGACCCGCCCCCCAGCGTCGTCCATCAGCGCGTTCCGGGGCGTCCGGTGACCGCCGAGACGACCGGAGTGCGCTTCGACTGCGACGGGCCGGTCGCGACGGTGACGTTGTGCCGGCCCGACGTGCTCAACGCGCAGACCCCGGCGATGTGGCGCGCGATGAGCGACTTCTCTCGCGACCTGCCCGGCGACGTGCGCGTCGTCGTCGTACGCGGAGAGGGGCGAGCCTTCTCCGCGGGCCTGGACCTGGCGGTCGCCGGTGCGACCGGGCCGGGCTCCTTCGCCGAGCTGGCCGCGATGCCGGAGGCGGAGTGCGCCGACCGGATCGCCGCGTACCAGGGCGGTTTCACCTGGCTGCACCGGCCCGACGTGGTGTCGATCGCCGCCGTGCAGGGCCACGCCATCGGCGCCGGCTTCCAGCTCGCGCTGGCCTGCGACATGCGGGTGCTCGCCACCGACGCGAAGCTCTCGATGGCCGAGGTGACCCTCGGCCTCGTTCCCGACCTGGCCGGCACGCGCCGCCTGGTCGAGCTGGTCGGCTACTCCCGGGCGCTGGAGATCTGCGCCACCGGCCGGCGGATGGACGCCGCCGAGGCGGACCGGATCGGCCTGGCCACGCTCGTGGTGCCGAACGACGAGCTGGACGGCGCCGTGCGTGATCTGTCCGCCGGGCTGCTCGCCAACAACCGGGACGCGATCGTCGAGATCAAGGCGCTTCTCGCGGGCGCGACCGGGCGCTCGCACGCCGAGCAGCAGCGCGCCGAGCGGGAGGCGCAGACCCGGCGGATCCGGGACCTGGCCGGGCGGGGCGAATAGCCGGGACGGCGATTTCGTAAGGACCGTCCGGGAAGATCTGGGTTACTCGCGAGGTTGTCACAGGCGTCGGGAGAATGGACTCCGACGGTTCATGCTGCCCCGACGACCCGGAGGTGACGAGTGTCCCACCCGATGGCCGGCGGCGGCATGGGCGGCTGGAGCATGCTCCGGTCGCTGCGTAACCGCGACGAGGTCTCCGCCCACGAGCTCAAGCGCGGCACCGCCCGGCGGATCGTCGCGTTCGCCCGGCCCTACCGGCGCGACATCGTCGTCTTCCTGATCACCGTGATCGTCGCCGCGGTGATCGGCGTGGCCACGCCGCTGCTCGCCGGCGACGTCATCGACGCGATCGCCGTGGGCGGCGCGGACGCCCGCTCGACAGTGGTCCGGCTCGCCCTGATCATCGCCGCGCTGGCCGTGGCCGACGCGTTGTTCTCCCTGGTACAGCGGTGGTATTCGGCCCGCATCGGCGAGGGCATCATCCTCGACCTGCGCACCCGGGTGTACGACCACGTCCAGCGGATGCCGTTGCAGTTCTTCACCCGCACCCAGACCGGCGCCCTGGTCAGCCGGCTCAACAACGACGTGCTCGGCGCCCAGCGGGCGTTCACCTCGACGCTTTCCGGCGTGGTCAGCAACGTCATCCAGCTCGTGCTCACCGCCGGGGCGATGCTCGTGCTGTCGTGGCAGATCACCGTGCTGGCGCTGGTGCTGCTGCCGATCTTCATCATCCCGGCCCGCCGGGTCGGCCGGCGGCTGGCCGAGATCACCCGCGAGTCGTACAACCTCGACGCCAAGATGAACGCGACGATGACCGAGCGGTTCGGCGTGGCGGGCGCGCTCCTGGTCAAGCTGTTCGGCGCGCCGGAGGTGGAGGCCGACCGGTTCGCCCGCCGGGCCGAGCGGGTGCGCGACATCGGCATCCAGTCCGCGATGTACTCGCGGACGTTCTTCGTCGCGATGCTGCTCGTCGCGTCGCTGGCCCAGGCGCTGACGTACGGCGTCGGCGGCTGGCTCGCGGTCACCGGGGCGGTCAGCGCCGGCACCGTGGTCAAGCTGGCGCTGCTGCTGACCCGTCTCTACGGCCCGCTGACCGCGCTGTCCAACGTCCGGGTCGACGTGATGAGCGCGCTCGTCTCCTTCGACCGGGTCTTCGAGGTGCTCGACCTGCGCCCGCCCATCGCCGAGAAGCCCGGCGCGGTGCCGGTGCCGCGCGGCAACGGCCGGGTCGAGTTCCGCGACGTGCGCTTCCGCTACCCGAGCGCCGCCGAGGTGTCGCTCGCCTCCCTGGAGGAGGTCTCGACCCTCGACCGCACGGTCAACGAGCCGGTGCTCAGGGGCGTCTCGTTCGCCGTCGAGCCGGGGCAGATGGTGGCCCTGGTCGGCCCCTCCGGCGCGGGAAAGTCGACGCTGTCCATGCTCATCTCCCGGATCTACGACGTCAGCGACGGCCAGGTGCTGGTCGGCGGCGTCGACGTACGGGACGCGACGCTCGCCTCGCTCCGCGACGAGATCGGCGTGGTCACCCAGGACTCGCACCTGTTCCACGAGACGATCCGGGAGAACCTGCGCTACGCCAAGCCGGACGCCACCGACGACGAGATCTGGGCGGCGCTGGCCGGCGCGCAGGTCGCCGACCTGGTCCGGGCGCTGCCGGACGGGCTCGACACGACGGTCGGCGAGCGGGGTTACCGCTTCTCCGGCGGCGAGAAGCAGCGCATCGCCATCGCCCGGCTGCTGCTCAAGGCCCCGTCGATCGTGATCCTCGACGAGGCCACCGCCCACCTGGACTCGGAGAGCGAGGCGGCGGTGCAGCGGGCGCTGTCGGTGGCGCTGACCGGGCGTACCGCGCTGGTCATCGCGCACCGGCTCTCCACGGTGCGCGACGCCGACCAGATCCTCGTGCTCGACGAGGGCCGGATCGTGGAGCGCGGCCGGCACGACGAGCTGGTGGCGGTCGGTGGCCTGTACGCCGAGCTGTACCGCACCCAGTTCGCGGTCACCGACTCGCCGACGCCCCACGCCGAGGCGGAGCAGCCCGAGCCGGTGGTGACCACGGTGCCGATGGGCACCTACGTCGCCCACGAGGCCATGCCCCCGGCGGCCGCCAACTAGCGGCCCGGCGAGACCACATCCCGGCGCCGGGCCGTCGACAGCCGGCGCGCGACAGTTTTTGTCACGGTGGGGCGCGGTGACGACTGACGGCACGAACGCGGCGACGACCGGAGCTCTAGCCCGCGACGACCTCGGCGCGCAGCTCGGCGAACGCGGCGCCGAGCGTCTCCGGGGTGAAGTGGGCGTTCAGGCCGCTCGGGTTGGGCAGCACCCAGAGCCGGGCCGCCGCGAGCGTCTCCGGCTGCGGCCCGAAACCGGCCTTCGGCCGGGCGAACCCGATCCGGTACGCGGTCACCCCGACCACCGCCACCCAGCGCGGCCGGAAACGCTCGACCTTCGCGGTGAGCGTGGCCGCGCCGTCGACCAGTTCGGCGGCGGTGAGTTCGTCGGCGCGGGCGCTGGCCCGGGCCACCATGTTGGTGATGCCGAGGCCCAGCGCCGGAAGCGTGTCCTGTTCGCTGGGGTGCAGCAGCCGTGGCGTGAAGCCGCCCCGGTGCAGCGCGGGCCAGAACCGGTTGCCCGGGCGGGCGAAGTGCCAGCCCGTGGCCGCCGACCACAGGCCCGGGTTGATGCCGACGAACAGCACGTCCAGGCCGGGCGCGATCACGTCGGGCAGCAGCCGGTCGGCCGCCGCGGCGAGCTGCTCGCGGCTGGGCCGGGGGTGGCGGCGGGCGGGCGTGCCGGGTCCGGGCGCGGCCTCGGGCCGTCCACCGCCCGGCCGTCGTCGATCGCTCACCGGCCCACCGTCACAATCCGCGCAGCGCGCCGCCGTCGACCGGGACGGTGATCCCGGTGACGTACCCGGCGGCGGGGGAGAGCAGGAACGCGGCCACCCTGCCGAACTCCGCCGGGTCGCCGATGCGCCCGAGCGGGATCGCCGCCTCGGCCTGCGCGCGGGCCCGCTCCGGATCGCCGGAACCGGCAAGCAGCTCCCGGTTGCGGTCGGTCATGATCCGTCCCGGCAGCAGGCTGACGACGCGTACGCCGCGCGGGCCGAACTCGTCGGCCATGTCCTTGGCGACGCCGGCGAGGCCCGGCCGCAGGCCGTTGGAGATGCCGAGGCCGGGCAGCGGTCCGCGTACCGAGGTGGACAGCACCAGCCCGATCGCGCCGCCCTCGGTGAGCGCCCCGGCCATCGTGCGGGCGAGCCGGACGCTGCCCAGGAAGACCGTCTCGAACGACTCGCGCCACTGCTCGTCGGTGACGGTGGCGGCGGTGCCGGGCGGCGGGCCGCCGACCGAGATCAGCGCGCCGTCGAGGCGTCCGAAGTGTTCGCGGGCGGCGGCGACGAGCCGTTGCGGCGTGGCGGGGTCGGTGAGGTCGGCGGTCAGCCCGATCGCCCGCCGCGGGTCACCGAGCGCCTCGACGGCGGCGGCCACCCGTTCCGGGGTACGCGCGGAGATGACCACCCGGGCGCCGTCGGCGACGAGTTGTTCGGCGGTGGCGAAGCCGAGGCCGCCGGAGGCGCCGGTGAGCACGTACACCCGGTCGGCGAGTCCGAGATCCATGCACCGATCCTGCCGTACCGGCGGGTGCCTGTCAGCGCGGGGCGGGCCGCAGCAGGCGTACCCGGCCGGCGACCTGAACCGCGACGGCGCCGCCGGTCCGGGCGAGGGCCGGCAGCCGGCGTGGCCGGGGCGGGCGGCGGCCGTCGTAGCGGCTCGCGGCCTCGCGCGCGGTCAGCTCCTCCGCGCCCAGCGGCGGCAGCGCGTCCCGGTCGCGCAGGTCGCGGGCCAGGTCCCAGCCGTCGCGCAGCGAACCGTTCGTGGGACGGCTGTCGGCCCACGCGGTGAACGTCGCCGGCCAGTCCGCGCCGAGGCCGGCGGCGAGCAGCGGCCAGTGCCGGGCCACGTCGCCGGCGCGTTTGCGCAGCAGCGCCCGGCGGGCTGCCTCGACCGGGGCCGGGGCGAAGCCGGGCGGCAGCGGTCCACCGGCGACGAGCGCGGCGACCAGCTCGGCCTGCCGGGCCGCCAGGTCGCCGCTCACGTGACCACCGGGTGGCCGGACGCGGCGGCCAGCGCGTCCAGTTCGGCGCGCAGCTCGGCGGCGGGCGGGTAGTGCCCGTCGCGCTCCAGCAGCAGCGCAGGCGGGCGGCGCCGGGCGCACAGCTCGCGGACCAGGTCGAGGACGGCGGCGGGCACCGGGTCGGTGTG
The DNA here is from genome assembly GCF_003667485.1 of Micromonospora sp. BL1. Lineage (NCBI taxonomy): Bacteria > Bacillati > Actinomycetota > Actinomycetes > Micromonosporales > Micromonosporaceae > Micromonospora > Micromonospora sp. BL1. The sequence goes on along the minus strand of NZ_RCVK01000127.1, from coordinate 24,958 downwards.
CGTGTCGTGGTAGAAGCCGCCGTGTTCGGCGCCGCCCGCCACGTGCACGTAGGCGATGCGCTCCAGCGGCAGCCGGTCCAGCAGCGCGGCCGGGTCACCGCCGCGGTTGCGGGCGTTGGCGTGCACGTTCGCCACGTCGAGCAGCAGCAGCGCGTCGGTGGCGTCGAGGATCTCGGTGAGGAAGTCCGCCTCGTCCAGCTCGTCGTCGGGCCAGTCGAACAGCGCCGCGATCGGTTCCAGGGCCAGCGGCACCGGCAGCTCCGCCTGCGTCCGCCGCACGTTCGCCACCACCGCGGCGACCGCCTCCCGGCTGCGCGGCAGCGGCAGCAGGTGACCGGCCTCCAGGCCGCCGGCCCGCACGAACGCGATGTGCTCGCTCACCAGCGGCGCGTCCAGGGCCGCGGCCACCCCGGCCAGGTGCGCGACCCGGGCCGGGTCGACCGGCTCCGCGCCGCCGAGCGACAGCCGCACCCCGTGGGGTACGACGTCGACGCCGCGTTCGCGCAGCTCGGCGAGCCCGTCCGGGAGCGGCCCGGCCGGGGCGAGCGCCTCCGCGACCACCTCGACGAAGCGCAGCCCCGGCAGCCCGGTGACGAACCCGGCGATCTCGGGGCGCCAGCCGATGCCGACGCCGGACGGGCCGCTCATCCGCCGCACCCGCCTCCGCCGCAGCCACCGCCTCCGCCGCACGAGCTGCCGCCCCCGCACGAACTGCCGCCGCCTGCGGTCGCCCCGCCGCCGCAGGAGGTGCCGGAGCTGGCGCCGCCCGCGTTGCCCATCGCCTGCCGCTGGATCTCGGCCTGCTCCGCGAAGCCGGGATCCATGGTCCAGAGCGTGGCGGTGCCGAACAGCGCCACGCCCAGCGCCACCTCCGCCGGGCCGTACGTCGTGTACGCGGGCCCGGCCGCCGGCCGCAGCCAGGTGTGCCGGCGGCGCATGTCGTTCAGCGCGGCGGTGGCCGCCCGGGTACGCCAGGGCACGCGGTTGAGCAGCACGAACGCGAGGCCGAGCGGGAACAGGCTGAGCAGCAGCCAGCCGGTGGGCCGGTCGTTGAGCAGCCCGGAGACCGCGCGCACGATGCCGATGACCAGCAGGGCTCCGACCAGCAGCGCGCCGCGCCGCAGCGTCCGGCGTCGTTCCTGGTCCAGGGCCAGGCCCCGGCGTACCAGGCCGTCGCGCAGCTCGTCGAGCGCCCGCCGGACCCACTCGTCGGCGGCCAGGTCTCGGGTACGCAGACCGCGGCTGGCCGCGTGGTGCACCGCCTGGTCCAGCGGGGTGGCCCCGGCCGGCAGCGGGCCGCCGGTGGTGAGCCGCCGGTCCGGCCGTACCCCGACCGCGCCCGCGTGGCGCAACCCGCCGAGCGCCGCCCAGACGGCGAGCTGGTCGCCGCCGTTGAGGTACGCGACCTGCTGCGGACCGAGGTCGCCGTACGCGGTCACCGGCGTGCCCGCCAGCATGCGCCGCCGGTACACGATCGCGCCGACGACCAGGACGACGGCGAGCAGGAGGTACCAGCGCAGGAATACGGGGCCGGGGATGCCCCAGGTGTCGGAGGGGGTCATCGTCTGCTCCTGTCGCGAGGAGGGGTCGCGGCTCATTGTGGAGCAGGCGCGCCAGAGTCGATCTCCTGGAGCGGCGTAGTTACCGGACCGAGACCGGTGCCGGTTCAGTGCCGGCGGACGGCCTCCTCGACCAGGTCGAGCACGCGGGCCAGGTCACCGGCCGGCCGGCCCATGGCCAGGTGCAGCACCAGCCCGTCGTAGGCCAGCTCCAGGAACTGGGCCAGCACGTCGATCGGCACGTCGTCGCGGAGTACCCCGGCTTCGCGCTGGCGCAGCAGGCGTTCGCGGGTGGCCCCGGCGATGGCCTCGGAACGCTCCGCCCAGCGCTTGGCGAAGGCGGGGTCGGTGCGCAGCCGGCGGGAGACCTCAAGCTGGCTGCCGAGCCAGCCGGTGGTGTCCGGCGAGACGGCCCGGGCCAGCAGGTCGCGCATCACCTGCACGAGGCCGTTGCGGGCGACCGTCTCCACCATGGCGGCGGCGTCGTCCTCGGCCACGGCGAGGAACAGGGAGTCCTTGTCCCGGAAGTGGTGGAAGATCGCGCCACGGGACAGGCCGGTGGCCTCCTCCAGCCGCCGTACGGTGGCCCCCTCGTAGCCGTGCCGGGCGAAACACGCCCGCGCCGCCGCGAGGATCTCCTGGCGGCGCGCGTCGAGCTGGTCCTGACTTACTCTGGGCACGGGTGGATCGTCGCAGGTGGAACCGGCCGATGCAAACCGTACGTACGGCTTGAGATGCGATTCCGGATGATCATCTGTCCGTCGCCGGGTGGTTAGGATCGGCGCGTGACCGCCCCTCCCGCGCACCCGCTCACCGTCGCCGCCGTCCAGGCCCAGCCCGTCCCCGGCGACGTCGCCGGCAACGCCGGTGCCGCCGCCCGCCTCGTCGCCCGGGCCGAGGGCGCCCGCGTCGTGGTGCTGCCCGAGTTGTTCCTGCCGGCGTACCACCCGCCGACGCTCGGGGCCGACCCGGACGCCACGGACGTGGCCGCCGACGCCGACGGCCGGGTCGCCGACGCCCGGCTGGACCCGCTGCGCTCCGCCGCCGCCGACGCGGGCGCCGCGGTGGTGATCGGTGCCGCCGTCCGCCACCCCGACCGGCGGCGCACCATCTCCTCGCTCGTCGTGGACCCGGCCGGCACGGTCACCGCCGCGTACGACAAGCAGCAGCTCTGGAGCGGCGAGCGGGAGCTGTTCGACGCCGGCCGCCGGGGCGCCACGCTCGTGGTCGACACGTGGCGGCTGGGCCTGGGTGTCTGCTACGACGGCTGCTTCCCGGAGCACGCGCGGGCCGCCGCCGGCGACGGCGCGCACGGCTACCTCTGCCCGAGCGGCTACCTGGCCGGCTCGGCGCACCGCCGCGACCTCTACTACGCCGCGCGGGCGCTGGACAACACAATGTACGTGGTGTTCGCCAACTCGGTCGGCGGCACCGATCCCTGGCGCTTCAACGGCGGCGCGGCGGTGTACGACCCGGAGGGCCGGCCGCTGGCCCGGGGCGCCGACACCGGCGAGGACGTGCTGGTGGCCACGCTGGACCCGGACGCGCTGGCCGCCACTCGCGCGGCGCACACGATGCTGCTGGACCGTCCGCTCGACGCCGGGGCGGATCGCGCCGTCCTCGTCGCCTGATCGCCGTGGCCGGGCCCTCGGCCCTGTCGGTGCTCCGGCCGTTCCCGTAGGGTGCCCAGGTGCCGTTGCTCCTGCTCGATCTGGACAACACCCTGCTGGACCGCGACGGGCCGTTCCGCGCCTGGGGAGAACGCTTCCTGGACGGCATCGGCGCGCCGCCGGCCGACCTCGACTGGTTGGTGTCCGTGGACGCGGACGGGCTGACCAACAGGTGGGACGTGGCGGATGCGATCCGCGACCGGTACGCGCTGCGCATCCCCTCGATCGACCTGGTCGACGAGCTGCACGACGGGGTGGTGGCCCACATGCGGCTCGACCCGCTGGTGGCCTGCGCGCTGCGGATCGCGGCCGACGCCGGCTGGGTGCCGGTGGTGGTCACCAACGGCGCGTCCCGTCAACAGGACGCCAAGATCCGCAAGACCGGCCTGGACCGGTACGTCGCCGACTGGGTGATCTCGGAGGAGGCGGGCGTCAGCAAGCCCAACCCGAGGATCTTCGCACTCGCCGCCCAGCGGGCCCGGATGCCGCTGCGTGGCGCGTGGGTGGTCGGCGACAGCCCGGAGGCGGACATCGGCGGCGCGACGGCGGTGGGCCTGCCCAGCGTCTGGCTGCACCGGGGACGCCGCTGGTCCGACCCGAGGTTCGCGCCCACCCGGATCGAGGACGGGCTGATCGCGGCCGTCGCGGCCGTCCTGGCCGGCTGACCGCGCGCGACGACGGCGCGGCGACGGGGCGCGGCGACACCGGGGCCCGGGCGGCGGCGCGGAAAATCCGTTGACCTGCCCCGGGCGGGGTACGAGCATGGTGCCGCGCGAGTGCGCAGCCGGGGTGTGCCCGGTCGAGGAGAGGAGGTCGGTCATGGCCGTCTTCGCAGGGTCGTTCCACCTGCCTCCACCAGCCTCGATCGAAGGACAGATCCACCCGTGCGCGATCACGACTTCCCGGCGCCGCAGCGCCGTGGCCGCGGCAAGAGCCGCTTCGACGACGACGAACCCGACTTCCTGAAGCGGGGGCGGCACACCCCGCCGACCCTCACCGACCCGGACGCCGAGCCCGAGGCGGAGGACGCCTGGTCCTCCTGGGACCAGGCCGTCCACGGCCCCGAGCCGCACCCGGACTGGCTGGTCACCGAACTGGCCGCCCGGGACACCGAGCTCGGGGTGCTCAAGACCGGCAAGGAGGCGGACGTCCACCTGGTCCGCCGGGCCGTGCCGGACACCGACCGCAGTTGCCTGCTGGCGGTCAAGCGCTACCGCGACGCCCAGCACCGGCTCTTCCACCGCGACGCCGGTTACCTGGAGGGCCGCCGGGTGCGGCGGTCGCGGGAGATGCGGGCGATGACCGGCCGTACCGCGTTCGGCCGGCAGATGATCGCCGGGCAGTGGGCCGCGGCCGAGTTCGCCGCGTTGTCCCAGCTCTGGGAGATCGGGGCCGCCTCCGGGCGGATCGCGGTGCCCTATCCGGTGCAGCTGCTCGGCACCGAGTTGATGCTGGAGTTCGTCGGCGACGCCGAGGCGGGGGAGGCCGCGCCGCGGCTGGCCCAGGTCCGGCCCGACGACGACGAGCTGCGCGACCTGTGGGAGCAGCTCGTGGAGGCGCTCACGGTGCTGGCCCGGGCCGGGTACGCACACGGCGACCTGTCCCCGTACAACCTGCTGGTGCACGCGGGCCGGCTGGTGATGATCGACCTGCCGCAGGTGGTCGACGTGGTGGCCAACCCGCAGGGGGCCGACTTCCTGGCCCGCGACGTGCGGGTGGTGGCCGCCTGGTTCACCGCCCGCGGGATGCCGGCGACGGTGACCGATCCGGCGGCGCTGACCGAGGCGCTGCTGCGGGAGGCGGGCATCCGCTGACCGGCCGGCGTCCCGGGCGGTCTGCCGCCCGGGACGCCGGTCCGGGTCACTGCAGGTAGCGCTCGACCTCCGGCACCGGGCGCTCGCCCTGGGCGTCCGGGTCGCCGTGCGCCTGGCGGGCGGCCCGGCGGCGGCGCAGCAGGTCCCAGCACTGGTCCAGGGACTCCTCCAGCGCACGCAGCCGCTCCCGCGCCTCGTCGTCGGTGCCGGCCTCGTGCTGCTGCGCGTCGGCGCGCAGCCGGTGCTCCTCGTCGACGAGTTCCGAGATCCGGCTGAGGATGGTCTTGTCGTCCATGCCCGAAGCTTGGCACAGCGGACGGGTCCGCGCCCGCGTTCTGCCGCCGTCCGCGCAGAGGTGAGCGTTGCTCGCGCTCCGCAACGGCCACTGTGTACGCCAGTGACGCATATCCCACGGGCTCCATTCTCGACAAAGAGATTGTTGTTACGTGAAATATCCTCCGACCTGCCTTTTGATCTGCGGCTCAGGATGGCATGCTCGCGGGCAACGTCACGGGTCGATACGGAGTCGCGACCCTGAGTCAACCGAGGGAGCGTTCAGGTGCCCGAACCAACGGACACACCGAGGCCCACCGGCCGACCCCGAATCGTGCCGCTGCGGCAGATCCTGCCGGCGGTGCTCCGCGACCCCGCCCGGGCTCTCATCGACATCGGTAACCGTACCGAAGGCGAACTGGTCCGGCTCAACCTCGGCTCGTTCCGGCCGTACCTGGTCACCCACCCCAGGCACGTGCAGCACGTCCTGCGCGACCGCGCGGACAACTACGAGCGGGCCGGTGACGGGCTGTTCTGGCGCCCGGTCAAGCGGCTGTTCGGCGAGGGGATCCTCGGCGAGGGGCAGATCTGGTCGGCCAGCCGGCGGATGCTCCAGCCGATGTTCACCGCCAAGCGGGTCGAGGCGCTGGTCGACGGCATGGCCGACGCGATCCGCGACGCGGTCGGGGAACTGGACGAGCCGGCCCGCGCCGGGCAGCCGGTCGACATCGGCGTGGAGCAGGCGCGCATCGTCAGCCGGGCGATCATGAAGGTGCTGTTCGCCGACCGGATCTCGGTGCCGGACGCGATGCGCGTGATCGAGGCGCAGGACCGGATCGCCACCGCCGTCATCCCCCGGATCATCGTGCCGTTCGCTCCGCTGTCCCTGCCGATGCCCGGCGACCGCACGTTCGCCCGCGCCGTACGCATCGTCGACGACGTGCTGGTGCCGATCGTCCGCCAGACGCGGGAGTCCGCCGACCAGGGCGACGACGTCATCTCGACGCTCTGGCAGGCCCGCACCGAGGACGGGCGGCAACTCGACGAGCGGCAGGTCCGCAACGACACGGTGGCGATGTTCGCCGCCACCACGGAAACCACCATCAACGTGCTGACCTGGGCCTGGCCGCACCTGGACCAGCACCCCGAGGTGGCCGAGCGGCTCTACGCCGAGATCGACGAGGTGGTCGGCGGCGAGCCGGTACGCCGCGAGCACCTGAGCCGGCTCACGTACACCCGGATGGTGCTGGACGAGCTGCTGCGGCTCTACCCGATCGGGTGGATCATCCCGCGCCGCGCGGTCGCCGGGGACGTCATCGACGGCGTGCCGATCGAGCCCGGCGCCACGATGGCGGTCAGCCCGCTGATCACCCAGCGGATGCGGCAGTTCTGGGACCGCCCGGACGAGTTCGACCCGGAACGGTTCCGCCCCGAGCGCGTCCGCGCCCGGCACCGGTACGCCCACTTCCCGTTCGGCGGCGGGCCGCACCAGTGCCTCGGCATGTACCTGTTCTACCTGGAGGCCCAGCTCATCCTCGCCACCATGCTCAGCCGCTACCGGTTCCGGCTGCACCGCCCCGGCGTACCCGGACTGCGGCTGGCCGCGGCGCTGCGGCCGCGCGAGCGGGTCGAGCTGACGCTCGTCGCCGCCGGGCGGACGGAGCGGGCATGACCGACGGGCCGGCACCCGATCCGCTCGCCGTCGCCGCGGAGCAGGGCCGGGTCTGCGCGCTGGCCGCGCAGGGCCAGCGCGGCCTGCGCAGGGCCGCCGCCGCGCACCCCGAGCTGTTCCCCGGCGACCCGTTCGACGCGACGCTGTTCAGCAGCATCGCGCAGGCGATGGCGTTCAGCGCGCCCTGGCACAGCGCCGCCGAACTCGCCGTGACCAACCGCGCGGTGCTCTGGGGCTTCGCTGTGGACTGGCTGGTCGACCACCAGGCCACCAGCCGGGCCGAGGTCGACCGGATCACCGGCGTCTGCCTGGACGTGCTCGATGGCGGCGAGTCCGGCGACCCGCTGGGCCGGTTCCTCGCCGAGCTGCGCGACGACGTCGCCGCCGCGCCCGCCTATCCGGCGCTGCGCGGCCACTGGCGCGACACGATGGCACGCACGCTCGACGCGATGGCCCGCGAGTGGGACTGGCGGCGTACCGGCCGCCCCACGCTCGCCGACTACCTCGCCAATGCCGACAACCTCGCCGCCACGGTGGTGAACGTGGCGCACTGGATCCACACCGGATCGGTGTCCGACGCCGCCACGCTGGCACGGCTGATCGAGGTCGGCGACGAGGTCCAGCGGGCCCTGCGCCTGGTCAACGACCTCGGCACCCACCGCCGCGACGCCGAGTCCGGCGACCTCAACGCGCTGCTGCTGGTGGACGACCCGGCCGAGGTCGAGCGGCGCTTCGCCGAGCAGGTCGACCACTGCCGCGTCCTGCTGGCGAAGCTGGCCGGCGAGGTGCCCCGGGAGGCCGACTTCCTGTCCCGGCAGCTCGGCTTCACCACCGGCTTCTACCGGAACACCGACTTCTGGGGCGTGCGGTGACCCTCACCGCCGGACCGGTGCCCGCCACCCGGTCCGGGACCGCGCACGACCTGATCACCGCGCTCGGCGGCGAACCGGAGGGGCAGACGTCGCCGTCGGTCTACGAGACCGGGCGCCTGGTCGCGCTCGCGCCGTGGCTCGACGGCCACGACCGGCGCATGGCCTGGCTGCTGGCCCGGCAGCGTCCGGACGGCGGCTGGGGTGGCCCCGGCGGGTACGCGCTGGTGCCGACGCTGAGCGCGGTCGAGGCGCTGCTGGCCGTGCTGCACCGCGACGGGCCGGCCGCCGCGCCCGCAGCCGCCGCGCACCGGGGGCTGGCGTACCTGACCGGCGCGCTGCGCGCCGGCGCCCCGCCGGACCTGCCGGCCACCGACCTGATCGTGCCGGCGCTGCTGACGGCTGTGGACCGGCACCTCGACGGGCCGTCCGGTCCGCCACCCGGGCTGGCCGAGTGGGCCGGCCGGCCCCGCCTGCCGCTGCCGGCCGGTCTCGACCCGGCCCGGCTGACCCGGGTACGCGGACTGCTCGCCACCGGGGGGCCGGTGCCGGAGAAGCTGGCGCACGCGCTGGAGGTGGCGGGCGAGCTGGCGTACCGCGCGTCCGGGGTGCGTCCCTCGGCCAGCGGCGCGGTCGGCGCCTCACCCGCCGCCACCGCCGCCTGGCTGGGCGGGCCGGAGCCCGGGCCCGCCCTGGACTACCTGAACGCTGTCGCCCGGCCCGGCCCGGTGCCCTGCGCCAGCCCGATCACCGTGTTCGAGCGGGCCTGGGTGCTCGGCATCCTGGTCCGGGCCGGCGTGCCGGTCGGCGCGCCCGAGCCGGTGCTGACCGAGCTGCACGCCGCGGTCGGACCGTCCGGCGCGGCCACCGCGCCCGGCCTGCCCGCCGACGCCGACACCACGGCGGTCACGCTCTACGCGCTGGCCCGGCTGGGCCGGGCGCCGGGCGTCGCGCCGCTGGCCGGGTTCGACACCGGGGCGCACTTCTGCACCTGGCCGGGGGAGGACGGGGCGTCGCTGACCACGAACGCGCACGTGCTCGACGCGCTCGGCGAGCAGCCGAGCGCGCCCGGCGTCACCGGCGCCCGGCGCCGGGTCACCGAGTGGCTGCTGAGGCGGCAGGAGCCGGACGGCCGGTGGGAGGACCGCTGGCACGCCTCGCCGTACTACGCCACGTATGCGGTGCTGCTGGCGCTGGCCGACCACGCGCCGGACGGCGCGGCGCGCGCCGCGGTCGAGCGAGGGGTGGCCTGGCTGCTGGACACGCAGCGTCCGGACGGTTCCTGGGGACGGTGGGACGGCACCGCCGAGGAGACCGCGTACGCGGTGCTCGCGCTGGCCGACGCGGGCCGGTCCGGCGACCCCCGGATCACGTCGGCGCTGGCGCGGGGCCGGCGTCGACTGTCCGAGCTGGACGGATGCGACGGCGAACCGGCACTATGGCACGACAAGGACCTCTACCGCCCGACGCGGATCGTGCGCGCCGCGGTGCTGGCGGCCTCCGGCGGCGCCGGGGCGACCCGGACCAGGGCCGCACCTACCATGATCAGGATCGCTTGAATGAGGTTCACGACGGCTGCTAGCGTGCGCCGGAGTCGATCGGATTCCGAACCGACCGAAGACCGGGCCAGGACGGTGTGATGGGTTCCCGCAGTACGAATCTCCGTACGAAGATCATCGCGCTGCTGGCGTCGCTGACCGCGCTCTGGGCGTTCGCCGCGTGGGTGACCGTACGGGACGGATTCAACCTGCTCGGCGTGCAGACGCTCAACGCGCGCGTCTTCGAGCCGAGCGACCCGCTGCTGCAGGAGCTGCAGGCCGAGCGCCGGCTGTCGCTGCGCTACCTCGGCGAGTCCGACCCGGGCCGGTTGCAGGAGCTGGAGGCCCAGCGCGCCCGTACCGACGAGACCGCCGGCGCGCTGTGGCGCTCGGTGCGGGACTGGCGCACCGAGATCCCGGCCAGCGAAGAACTGATGAGCCGGCTCGACGAGCTGAAGACCGAGCTGGACCAGCTCGGCCAGGTACGCGCCGACGTCAGCCGCAAGACCATCGACCGGACCACCACGCTCATCGCGTACGACGAGGCGGTCGACGGGATCTTCGCGGTGTTCGACGCCCTCGGCGGCCTCGACGACGACGAGATCGCCGAGGACACCGCCGCGCTCATCGACCTCAACCGGTCCCGGGAGCTGCTGTCCCAACAGGACGCGCTGATCACCGGCGCGATCGCGGCCAACCGGATCACCGTCGGCGAGCAGACCGCGTTCGCCCGCCTGGTCGGCGCGCAGTGGTTCCTCGCCGACCGCACCTCCCGGGAACTCGCCCCGAGCGACCGCGCCCGCTTCGAACGGATGGTCGAGGGCGACGCGTTCCAGCAGCTCCGCACGCTCCAGGACCAGGTGCTCGCGGCCAAGGGCGCCGAGGTGCGCCCGCCGGTGAGCGCCGCGGCGTGGCAGGCCGCCGCCGAGAAGGCGATGGCCGACCTGCGGGAGGTGATCCTCGCCGGCGGTGAGGACATCGTGTCCCGGGCCATGCCGGTCGCGATCGGCGTCATCGTGCGGCTGGTGCTCGCCGCCGGTCTCGGCCTGATCGCCGTCATCGCGTCCGTGGTCGTCTCGATCACCACGGCACGGGCGCTCGTCCGCCAGCTCGAACGGCTGCGCGAGGCCGCCTTCAAGCTGGCGCACGAACGCCTGCCGAGCGTGGTGGAACGACTGGGCCGCGGCGAGGAGGTGGACGTCGCCCGCGAGGCGCCGCCGTTGCAGTTCGGCGACGACGAGATCGGCCAGGTGGGCAAGGCGTTCAACGTCGTCCAGGAGACCGCCGTCCGCACCGCCGTCGAGCAGGCCGAGCTGCGCCGCAGCGTACGCGACGTGTTCCTCAGCCTGGCCCGGCGCACCCAGGCGCTCGTGCACCGGCAGCTCACGCTGCTGGACGCGATGGAACGGCGGGAACACGACGCCGAGGAGCTGGAGGACCTGTTCCGGGTCGACCACCTGGCGACCCGGATGCGGCGCAACGCGGAGAACCTGATCGTGCTCTCCGGCTCGACTCCGGGCCGGGCCTGGCGGCGCAACGTCCCCATGGTCGACGTGGTCCGCGGCGCCGTCGCCGAGGTCGAGGACTACACGCGGGTCACCGTGCGCCCGCTGGGCGAGGTGGCGCTCACCGGCCGCGCCGTCGGTGACGTCATCCACCTGCTGGCCGAGCTGATCGAGAACGGACTCTCCTTCTCGCCGCCGCAGACCACCGTGGAGGTCCGCGGCCAGCTCGTGGCCAACGGCTTCGCCGTCGAGATCGAGGACCGCGGCCTCGGCATGAGCGCCGACGAGCTGGCCGCCGCCAACGCGCGCATCGTCGACCGGTCCGAGCTGAACCTGGCCGACGCCGCCCGGCTCGGCCTGTTCGTGGTCAGCCGGCTCACCGAGCGGCACGGCGTCAAGGTGCAGCTCAAGGAGTCCGCGTACGGCGGGACGACGGCGGTGGTGCTGATCCCGCGTGAACTGATCACCGCCGACGGCGCCGACGCGGCCGACGCCCTGCCCGCCCCCGGGACGGCCCTGCCGGCGGCGCCCGCACCGGATCCGGCGCGGAGCACGCGCGACGGCGACGGGCCGGCGACCCCGTCCGGCCCGGACGGCGACACCGAACCGGACCAGCCGGCCGATCCCGCCCCGCAGGTGCCGGAGCCGGTGACGCAGGCACCCCGGCTGACCCCCTCCGGACTGCCCGCGCGTACCCGTAAGCGGCAGCCCGGGGTGGCGGGGCCCACCACGGAGCTGGCGGTGGTGGAGCGGCGGCCCGCCGCCACGACCGACGAGCCTGACGCGTCGCCGGCGACGGAGCCGGAGACCGCGCCGGTCACCGACGCGGGACTGCCGGTCCGGGTACGCCAGGCCAGCCTCGCGCCGGAGCTGCGGCACGACCAGACCGAGGCGGAGGACGACGCCGCCGCCGACGACGACACGGCGCGTGCACCGGAGCAGGTGCGCCGGATGATGAGCTCCTACCAGAGCGGTACGCGACGCGGCCGTACCGATGCCGCGCGCTTGCTCGGTGGAGCCCAGGGGGCCGGCGGCGGGCCGGCCGACGCGGACGAGCAGGTTACCTGACCGGGACGTCGACGCGACGGAAACCGGAAGTTGACGGCACACAAGCCGGGAAGATGAGGACGACGAGTGGCGCAGAAGACGGCTTCGAGCGCGGATCTGACGTGGCTGCTGGATGACCTGGTCGGCCGGGTCAAGCAGGCGGAGCACGCCGTGGCGCTCTCCACCGACGGACTGTTGATGGCCTCGTCCCGCGGATTGAGCCGGGACGACGGCGAGCACCTGGCGGCCATGGCGGCCGGCATCCAGAGCCTGGCCCGCGGCGCGGGCAAGCGGTTCGGTGGCGGGCACGTACAGCAGACCATCATCGAGATGCAGTCCTCCTTCCTGTTCGTCACCGCGGCCGGGCGCAACGCCTGCCTGGCGGTGCTGGCCTCGGAGGACGCGGACGTCGGCCTGATCGCGTACGAGATGGCCATGCTCGTCACCCGGGTCGGCCGGTTCGTCGCGTCACCGACCCGGGAACAGCCCCTCGGCGAGAACGCGGCACGATGACCGGCCGGGGGGACTCCGCGGAGCAGGAGTGGGTGGACGACCACGCCGGCCCGGTGGTGCGCCCGTACGCGGTGACCGGAGGCCGGGCCCGCCCGGTGACCGGCACGTTCGACCTGATCTCGCTGGTCACCTCGACCCGCACGGATGTCGGGTCGGAGTCCGGGCTGGGCCCGGAGCACGTGGCGATCGTCGGCCTCTGCCAGCGGATCCTCTCCGTGGCCGAGATCGCCGCCCATCTCGACCTGCCGGTGGGCACGGTCCGGGTCCTCCTCGGAGACCTGGCCGCCCGCAGCCTGGTACAGGTACGCGAGCCGCGCGCGACCACCGCCGGCCTTCCCGACGAGCACGTTTTCGAGGCGGTAATCAATGGACTACGGGCGCTCTGAGCGGCCGGCGGGCGCCGCGCCGCTGCCCACCGCGATCAAGATCCTGATCGCGGGTGGGTTCGGCGTCGGCAAGACCACGATGGTCGGCGCGGTCAGCGAGACCCGGCCCCTGCGGACCGAGGAGGTGCTGACCGAGACCGGGATCGGCATCGACGACCTGTCCGGCATCGAGGAGAAGTCGACCACCACCGTGGCGATGGACTTCGGCCGCATCACCATCAGCGACGACCTGGTGCTCTACCTGTTCGGCACGCCCGGGCAGGACCGGTTCTGGTTCGTCTGGGACGAGCTGGCACTCGGCGCGCTCGGTGCGGTGGTGCTCGCCGACACCCGCCGGCTGGCCGACTGCTTCCCGTCGATCGACTACTTCGAGGGGCGCGGCACGCCCTTCGTGGTGGCGGTGAACTGCTTCGAGGGCGCCAAGACGTTCCGTCTCGACGAGGTGCAGGCCGCGCTCGACCTGGACCCGGGCGTACCGGTGGTGCTGTGCGACGCGCGCAAGCGGGAGTCGGCCAAGGAGGTGCTGATCACGCTGCTGGAGCACGCCATGAAGCTGCGGGAGGCGCGCCGCCGCGCCGCCGAGGACTGAACGGTCACACATCGACGGGGGAGTGGCGATGACCGAGGTGAGCGTCCGGGCGATGACCCCGGGCGAGTTCGACAGCTGGCAGGACGAACTCGCCGCCGGCTACGCGCGGGAGCACGTGGCCGCCGGCAACTGGACTCCGGAGGAGGCGCTCGACCGGGCCCGGCAGGAAAGCGCGGCCTTCCTGCCGCAGGGCATGGCGACGCCCGGCATGCTGTTCCTGCTCGGCGTGCTGGCCGACGGCTCGCCGGTGGGACGCCTGTGGATCGGCCTCACCCACCCGCGCGGGCTCGCCGGCTGCGCGTTCCTCTACGACATCGAGGTCGCCGCCGGGCACCGGGGCCGGGGCCTCGGGCGGGCGCTGCTCGCGGCCGGGGAGCGGGCGGCCCGGGAGCGGGGCGCGCAGGCGCTGGAGCTGAACGTCTTCGGCGCCAACGAGACGGCACGCAAGCTGTACGAGACGTCCGGCTACCGGGTGGTCACCCAGCAGATGCGCAAGGACCTGTCGTAGGGCGGTCCCTACAGGCGGGTGGCGGTCCGGATCAGGGCGGCGAGGGACCGGGACCGGCTGTGCGGCGGCCACGCGATCACAGTGGTCACCGCCGGAGCGTCCGGCACCGGCACGGCGGTCAGGTCGGCGAGCAGCAGCGTCCGGACTGACTCCGGCAGCACCACAACGGTACGGCCGAGCGCGATGAGCTGGAACAACTGGGCGTGCTCCCGGACCTCGGGGCCCGGACCGTCCGGATACGACCCGTCGGCCCGGGGCCAGCGCGGCATCGGCAGGCCGGGCAGCGTCTCCACCTCGGCCATGAGGAGGTGCGGCCGCCGGGCCAGCGGATGGGCGGCCGGCAGGACCGCCACCTGCTGCTCGGTGACGAGTTCCTCGGTGTCCAGCCCGGTGGTCGAGTCGAACGGCAGGTGCAGCAGCGCCACGTCGGCCCGCCCGTCGCGCAGCAGCCGTTCCTGTTCGCCGATGCCGCACAGCAGCACCTCGACGGGGACCGCGTCCGGCTCGGCCGCGTACGCGTCGAGCAGTTTCGGCAGCAGCTCGCTCGACGCGCCCGCCTTGGTCGCCAGCACCAGCCCGGGGCCGCCGTTCACGGCCTGACCGGCGCGGCGGGTACGGCGGTCGGCGGCGGCCACGGCGTCCAGGGCGGCCCGGCCCTCCCGGAGCAGCACCGCACCGGCGGCGGTGAGCGCGACGCTGCGGCTGTCCCGTTCCAGCAGCGTCACGCCGAGGCGTCGTTCGAGTTGCCGGATCGCGCGCGACAGCGGCGGCTGGGCGATGCCCAGGCGGCGCGCGGCGCGGCCGAAGTGCAGTTCCTCGGCGACCGCGACGAAGTAGCGAAGCTCCCGCGTCTCCATCCCGCCACCGTACCGCCGGATCGATACCCGCCGGGTATCGGCCGCAACCGAGGTGGTGTTGGAGGCCCGCCCGCCGCGCGGACAGGATCGAGAGCATGAGCGAACGGACGATCGCGCTGGTGACGGGCGCGAACAAGGGCATCGGGTACGAGATCGCGGCGGGCCTGGGCGCGCTGGGCTGGCGGGTGGGCGTCGGCGCCCGGGACGAGCAGCGGCTCGCCGAGGCGGTCGCGAAGCTGCGCGCGGGCGGCGTGGACGCGTTCGGCGTACCGCTGGACGTGACCGACGACGCGAGCGTGGCCGCCGCCGCCCGGCTGCTGGAGACGGAGGCCGGCGGGCTGGACGTGCTGGTCAACAACGCGGGCGTGACGGGTGGCATGCCGCAGCACCCGGGTGACGTCGACCTCGCGACCATCCGGACCGCGGTCGAGGTGAACGTGATCGGGGTGGTCCGGGTGACCGAGGCGATGCTGCCGTTGCTGCGCCGCTCGGCCTCGCCGCGGATCGTCAACATGTCCAGTGGCGTCGGCTCGCTGACCCGGCAGAGCGCCTCGGAGGGCGAACATCAGACCGGCCCGCTGTCGGTGGCGTACTCGCCGTCGAAGAGCATGCTCAACGCGGTGACCATCCAGTACGCGCGGGCGCTCGCCGGCACGGGCATCCTGATCAACGCCGCCTGCCCGGGTTTCACCGCGACCGACCTCAACAGCTTCCGGGGCGTGCGGACCCCACAGCAGGGCGCGGCGATCGGAATCCGGCTGGCGACGCTGCCGGACGACGGGCCGACCGGCGGCTACTTCGAGGACGCGGGCACGATCCCGTGGTGAGCGGCGCTCGTCAGTACCACATGACCGGGTTGCCGGTCGCCACCGACGCCGCGCACAGCCGGCGCAGCGGCTCCACGATGTAGGCGAAGTCGCCGCCCGACCGGCTCCGGGTCCGTACCGCGAGCCGTTCGGGCGGCGGCTCGCCGTGCTCGCCCACCGGCCGCATCGCCACCACCGTCCGCGTCCCGCCGGCGGTGAACTCCACCCGGTCGCCGGGCAGCGGCCGCTGGCCGAACCGGACGGCCCGGAACAGCGTGACCGGCGGGTCGGCGCGGTCGAGGACGAAGAAGCCGTCCGGATCGACCCCGGCCTGAAAGCCCGGGCCGAACATGAACAACCCGCGGTATGCCTCGACGTACTGCATCACGACCGCGCCGGTCGCCTCGTCGATCAGCTCCACCTCGTCGGTGATCCGGTCGGTGCGCGCGAACGCGTCCAGCTCGGCGAGCGCGACCGTTGCCTGGCCGGCAGTGAGTGAGCCGCCGTTGGCGTCCGGCAGCGCGGCGGCGAGCGTCGGGAAACGGTGCTCGCCGGCGGCGTGTAGCGCCTGCTGGAACAGCCGCACACCGGCCCAGTTGGACACGTGCTCGTTCGCCTGCTCCATTGCCTTGTGCGGGCACGCCTCCGCCTGCCAGGCGTCGAACGTGCGGTGCGCGGCCTTGTTGCCCTCCCACGGCCGCAACAACGCGAGACAGCCGTCCTCGTCGTAGCCGACCGGCCCGACCGGGCACGGGGTGACGAGGCCGTCCTGCCAGCACCGGCAGTACACGAACGCGTCGAGTCCCACGCCGGCACGCTACCGGCGCCCGGGCCGTCGGCGCGCACCCGTTGCCGGCGGCTCGTCTCCAGCGGCTCGTTTCCGGCGGGTCAGGTGACGGCGAGCAGCACGGCGTCTCCGCTCGCCGCCGCGTCGCGGTAGAAGTCGCGCAGCGCGGTGAAGTGCGGCAGCAGGTAGTTGTCGAACTCGTCTTCGCCGTCGTCCCAGATGTGCGGATAGATCTCGGCCTCCGACATGGCCGCCGGATCGAAGCGGGCCCGCAGCGTCGCGTCGTCCACCGCGTCGAGCCCGGCGGCCACGGCGCGCACGGCGTCGGGCATGAGCAGCCGGGCCGGGCCCATGCCGAGGTCCGGCCCGATCGGGTCGCCCCCGATGATCGCCGGGCCGGCGTCGCCCCGGACCTCGTACGTGGTGCCGTTCAGCAGGTAGTGCAGCCCGTGCCACGCCTTGTCGAGGTCGAGTTCGTGCGGACCGCCGTCGAACAGCGTGCCGACCGTGCCCGTGTCGGCCAGCACCGTCGCCAGGTCCTCGCCGGACAGCCGGCGTGCGGTGAACACCATGCCCATGTGGTCGTCTCCCGAGGTGTCGGTCGGAATCGGCGGCAGCGTAACGCGGGCGTCCGACAGCGTGCCATCATCGGCGCATGGCCTCGGAGTCCCGGCACCTCAGCGTCCACATCGACCGTCCGGTCGCGGAGGTCTACGCCTTCGCCGCCGACCCGGCGAACCTGCCCCGTTGGGCCCCGGGCCTCGGCGGCTCGGTCGTGCTCGTCGACGGCCACTGGTACGTGGACACACCCGAAGGGCGGGCGCGGCTGACCTTCGCCCCGGCCAACGAGTACGGCGTGCTCGACCACGAGGTGCTGACGCCGTCGGGCGAGACGGTCTACGTGCCGCTGCGCGCCATCGCCGACGGGGACGCCACCGAGGTGGTGTTCAGCCTGCGGCGGATGCCCGGCATGAGCGACGCGGACTTCGACCGGGACACCGCGCTCGTTCAGGCGGACCTGGCCCGGCTCAAGGCCGTGCTGGAGAGCGCCGCCGGCTGAGAGGCGAGCGTGGTCAGTCCGGCGTTCCTGCCCGTGCCGCCGCGTGGATGACAGCGTCGAGGCCCTTCTCGAACAGCAGGTCGTCTTCCCATCGGGTGTCGTCGAGATGGCCGGAGGCGCTGAGGGTCGGATAGGTGCCGGCGCTCGCGGCGATGTGGTCGCGGGCTGCGGCTCTCGCGCCCGGGTCCGCGGTCTGGCGCCACGTGGCCTCCGTGAGCGAGGCGCCGATGACGTAGTTGGCCAGCATTCTCGTGGCGACCGCGAGGTGAAGACCGCCGCAGCCGCCGCGCACGAGCGCCGACTGGAGGAACTCGGTACGGGCCAGGACGTTGGGCCCGAGCATCGGGCGTCCGACCAGCCGGGGTGCCCAGGGATGGCGCAGCATCGCGCCGCGCCACGCCCGGACGAGGACACGGACGTCGTCCATCCAGTCGTCGCCGTCGTCCGGCACCGGCACGTCGCCGAAGATGTGGTCGACGGCCAGGTCCAGGACGTCGTCCTTCGTCTTCACGTGCCAGTAGAGCGCGGTGGCGGTCACGTCGAGCCGCTGGGCGAGGCAGCGCATCGTCAGGCCCTCGACGCCCTGCTCGTCCAGCACCGTCACCGCGAGTTCCACGATGCGTTCGAGGGTCAGCGGCGGCTTGCGCCGCGCCCGCGGCGGCACTGCCCGCAGCCACACCGGTGTCGTCGGCGCACCGGGCTCTGTCGCTGTCATGGAGCCACTCTAGTTCACTGGACAGGCAGCTTAACAACGGTAAGCTGATCGAACAGGCGAAAGTCCGGCGTCGACAGTAGGCAGGAGGGCGCGCCGTGCCCCTGCTGCGGATCCACCTCGACAGCGACCCCACCACCGCCCGCCGCGTCCTCCAGACGCATCGCGAGGGCGGCGTCCATCACGAGTCGCGGGAAGCGGCCCGGGAACAGGTGTGGCGCCAGGGTCGCACCCCGGCCGGTGACCCGGTCTTCGTCGGCGTCACCAACGGCCGCCGCAACGTGCAACTGCTCTACGACGTCGAGGTCTACTCCGACACTGTTCCGTGAGGACTCGCCGGCACTCATGACCCGCTGGGAATGGGAATTGCGCATTCGATTCCGGCGGTCGCAGATCCGGCGGACGCAATTCGGTGAATCAGTCGCCGATCGCGTCCCGCATTCGTTCCCTCGTCCAGTATTCGGACGGATCGGTGGCGCCGGTGCTCGGATTGTGCGTCGCGACCACCGGGCCGGGCGGCGCCGGTCGCCGCGCGCCCCCGTCGCGAGCCGCGACGACCACGACGGCCGCGGCCACGGCGAGCGCCGCGACGGCGGCCGCGCCGAGCAGCACACGATGTGACATGTCGACTCCTCCGGGGCCGGGTGCCGGTCCGACCGGCACCGGTCCGCCTGGTGCGCCGGGCGGCACACCAGGCGGACCGTCGTTCACCAGGTGTCGTTCGCGTACGTGTTGTAGAGCGTCCCCACCACCGCGGCGGAGAAGTACGGCGAGCCGTTCGTGTTCGAGCCGCTCGAGTAACTCATCACCCCGTGCACGTCACCGCGCCTGGTGGTGTTGTCGTAGCTGTAGTACCACGGACCGCCGCTCGAACCGCCCCCGAAGCCGCAGTTCATCTCGATCCGGTTGCTGCCCGCGTCCCGCGACGTGCCCGAGCAGACCCACTGGACCTCACCGCTGTCCTTGTTGCTCGGGTAGCCGAAGATGTCGTAGTGGTACGCCCGGCCACCGCCGGTGAGCAGCCCGTTCGCGCCGACCGCGTCCACGATCGACCGGCTGCCGTAGACGAGCGCGACCGCAACGTCGTACTGCCGCTCGCGGGTGCTGATCCAGCCGCTCGGCACCGCGAGCGTGGACCAGTCCCAGGTGCCGTACGGCTGCGCGCCGTTGCGGTACGACGGCACGAACATCCAGTTCGCGGTGTGCCAGTCCCGGCCCGGCCCGTCGTGCACGCAGTGCGCGGCCGTGAAGACCATGTTGCGCGCCGGGCTGTTCACCACGCTCGCGGAGCAGTAGTGGCCCAGACCGTCGGTCGAGCTGGTGTAGAAGATCTTCCCCACCGTGATCGACTCGTTCAGCTGGGCGCCGAACCCGCTGCCGTCCTTCGGCGCCACCGCCTGCGCGAAGCGCCGCACCCGCTCCGCCACAGGGCTCTGGGTGACCGGGCCGGCGGACTTCTCCACCTCGTCGGCCGGAGTGGCCGCCGCCATGCGCTCGGCCGTCCAGTATGCCCTGGCCTGCGCGGACGACCCCGCCTTGCGCTCGATCGACGTGACAGCGGCCGGAGCGGCCGTGCCCGCGGTGGTGCCGGTGCCGGCCAGCGCCGGAGTGCCGGCGAGGATCGCCGGCAGGATCAGGGCCGGCAGGGCCAGAAGTTTGATCGTCGTCTTCATGAAATCCTTCCCAGTGTTCGATTCCCGGATCGAAACTGGAGCGCCCCCGTTGTTCATCGCGATGTCGGCAACGTATCGACGGCATTCGGAGCGTGTCAACGAATCATGGACGTCGATTGTTTGCAGTGTCGGATGTGCGATCGGGGGCGATGGAATTCATCGAACAGCAATTTCTCAATGCGTGGGATGGGCGAAAGGGTGGCCCATTCGGCCCGCTCAGCGGCGGGTCGACGTCAGGAATCGGGTCCACGCGGCCGGGGTGAAGGTGAGCACCGGCCCGGCCGGGTCCTTCGAGTCGCGGACGCCGACCACACCGGGCAGGTTGCCGGCGACCTCGACGCAGTCGCCGCCGTTGCCGCCGCTGCGGGTGCTCTTGCGCCACCGGGCGCCGCTCAGGTCCATGCCGCCGCCACTTCCCTCAGCAGTTCCAGGGTCCGCGCGCGAGGCAGCGCCTCGCCCCGGATGCGTTCCCACCGACGCTCCAGGGTAGCAATCTCCGAGGGCTGCTCGATGATCTGCGCGCGGGCCTGACTGTCCATATGCGCCACCCGGTTGCCGTCGCGCAGTTCCGCGATGACGAACGGCCCGTCCAGCCCGGGATAGGTCGGCGTGTCCACCGGTACCACGTGGAGCTGCACGTTCGGAAGTTCGGCGCAGGCGAGCAGGTGGGTCACCCTCGGCACGGTAGAGGCATGACCGAACCGACACCCACATCGGCGTACCCCCGGGTGGTGCTGCCGCTGACCGGCCACCGCGCGTGCGGTCCGGCCTGGCGCTGCGACCGCTGCGGCGAGCCCTGGCCGTGCCCGACCCTGCGGGCCGCACCCACCGACGCGGCCCGCCGCGCCACGATGATCCCCGAGTTCTCCCGGCTCACCCGGCAGGCCATCCGCGACCTGCGCGGCCGGCCCGGCGGCCCGGACCCGGTCGCGATCGTGCGGCGCTTCCTGTGGTTCCTGCCGCTCACCGACTCCGAGGCACGCGCCGTCGCGCTCCGGCTGCGATGACCACGGTACGGCGAGGGCCGCTCCCCGCCGGAGCGGGAAGCGGCCCTGTGTCAGCCGTACGCGAATCAGCTCGCGATCATGCGGCGCAGCACGTACTGCAGGATGCCGCCGTGCCGGTAGTAGTCCGCCTCACCCGGGGTGTCGATGCGGACCACGGCGTCGAACTCCACGCCGGTGTCGGTGGTGACCTTCACCGTACGCGGGGTGTCGCCGTCGTTGAGCGCGGTGACGCCGCTGATCGAGAACGTCTCGGTGCCGGTCAGGCCCAGCGACTCGGCGGTCTCGCCGCCCGGGAACTGCAGCGGCAGCACGCCCATGCCGATCAGGTTCGAGCGGTGGATCCGCTCGTACGACTCGGCGATGACCGCCTTCACGCCCAGCAGCATGGTGCCCTTTGCGGCCCAGTCACGCGACGAGCCGGAGCCGTACTCCTTGCCGGCCAGGATGACCAGCGGGACGCCCGCCTCCTGGTAGGCCATCGAGGCGTCGTAGATCGAGGTCTGCTCGCCGGTCAGGTGGTTCACAGTGAAGCCGCCCTCGACGCCCGGGACGAGCTGGTTGCGCAGCCGGATGTTGGCGAACGTGCCCCGGATCATCACCTCGTGGTTGCCCCGGCGGGAGCCGTACGAGTTGAACTCGTGCCGGGCCACGCCGTGCTCGGCCAGGTACTTGCCGGCGGGGGAGTCCGCCTTGATCGAACCGGCCGGGGAGATGTGGTCGGTGGTCACCGAGTCGCCCAGCTTGGCCAGCACCCGCGCGTCCGCGATGTCCTGCACCGGGGTCGGCTCCTGCTGCATGCCCTCGAAGTACGGGGGCTTGCGCACGTAGGTCGACTCGCCGTCCCAGGAGAACGTGTCACCGGTCGGGGTCGGCAGCGACTGCCAGCGCTCGTCACCGGCGAACACGTCGGCGTACGCGGCGCTGAAGCCGGTCGCGCCGATCGCGGAGGCGATGACGTCCTGGATCTCGGCGCTGTTCGGCCAGATCTCCCGCAGGAACACCGGGTTGCCCTGGGCGTCCTCGCCGATCGGCTCGTTGGCCAGGTCGATGTCCATGGTGCCGGCGAGCGCATACGCGACCACCAGCGGCGGGGACGCCAGGTAGTTCATCTTGACGTCCGGGTTGATCCGGCCCTCGAAGTTGCGGTTGCCGGACAGCACCGACACGACCGCCAGGTCACCGTCGTTGACGGCGGCGGAGACCTCCTCCGGCAGCGGGCCGGAGTTGCCGATGCAGGTGGTGCAGCCGTAGCCGACCAGGTTGAAGCCGAGCTTCTCCAGGTACGGCGTGAGGCCCGCGCGGTCGTAGTAGTCCATGACGACCTTCGAGCCCGGCGCCAGGGTGGTCTTCACCCACGGCTTGCGGGCCAGGCCCTTCTCCACCGCGTTGCGGGCCAGCAGCGCGGCGCCGATCATCACCTGCGGGTTCGAGGTGTTGGTGCAGGAGGTGATCGCGGCGATCACCACGGCGCCGTGGTCCAGCTCGTACTCGACGCCGTCGGCGCTGGTCACGCGTACCGGATTGCTCGCCCGGCCGCCCGCGCCCACAGCGGCGGTCTCCAGGTCGCGCGGCGCGTCCGCCGGGTCGTTGACGCCGTTGGCGGGGGAGTCGCTGGCCGGGAACGACTCGGCCGACGCCTCGTCGGCCGGGCCGTCGGCGCCGAACGGCTTCTCCTGCTGCGGCACGCCCGGCTTGCGGCCCGGGTCGCCGCCGGTCTCGTCGGCGGCCACGTAGTCGCTGAGCGCGGCGCGGAACAGCGTCTTGGCGCTGCCCAGCGGCACCCGGTCCTGCGGGCGCTTCGGACCGGCCAGCGACGGCTCGATGGTGCCCAGGTCCAGCTCCAGGCGCTCGGAGTACTCCGGCTCGCGCTCCGGGTCGTGCCAGAGGCCCTGCTCCTTGGCGTACGCCTCGACCAGCGCCACCTGGGACGCGTCGCGGCCGGTCAGCTCCAGGTAGCGGACGGTCTCGGCGTCGATCGGGAAGATCGCCACGGTCGAGCCGTACTCCGGCGACATGTTGCCGATGGTGGCGCGGTTGGCCAGCGGCACGGCGCTCACGCCCGGGCCGTAGAACTCGACGAACTTGCCGACCACGCCGTGCTTGCGCAGCATCTCGGTGATGGTCAGCACCAGGTCGGTGGCGGTGGTGCCGGCCGGCATCTCACCGGAGAGCTTGAAGCCGACCACGCGGGGGATCAGCATGCTGACCGGCTGGCCGAGCATCGCGGCCTCGGCCTCGATGCCGCCGACGCCCCAGCCCAGCACGCCCAGGCCGTTGACCATGGTGGTGTGCGAGTCGGTGCCGACGACCGTGTCCGGGTACGCCTGGCCGTTGCGCTCCATGATCGTGCGAGCCAGGTACTCGATGTTGACCTGGTGCACGATGCCGGTGCCCGGCGGGACGACCTTGAACTCGTTGAACGCCGTCTGGCCCCAGCGCAGGAACTGGTAGCGCTCCTTGTTGCGCTCGTACTCCAGCTCGACGTTGCGCTCGAAGGCGTCCTCGCGGCCGAACAGGTCGGCGATGACCGAGTGGTCGATGACCAGCTCGGCCGGAGCGAGGGGGTTGACCTTGGTGGCGTCGCCGCCCAGGTCACGGACCGCCTCGCGCATGGTGGCCAGGTCGACCACGCAGGGCACGCCGGTGAAGTCCTGCATCAGCACCCGGGCCGGGGTGAACTGGATCTCCACGCTCGGGTCGGCGGTGGCGTCCCACGCGCCGAGCTGCTGGATGTGGTCGGCGGTGATGTTCGCGCCGTCCTCGGTCCGCAGCAGGTTCTCCAGCAGGATCTTCAAGCTGTAGGGCAGCCGCTCGTGGCCCTCCACCTTGTCGATCCTGAAAATCTCGTAGCTCGCGTCTCCGACGCGTAGCTGGGTCTTCGCACCGAAGGTGTCGAGGCTCGCCACGTCGTACTCCTTCACACCAGCGACCGTGAGTAGTCCTGAGCAGTTTGTCGCACCGACCGGGGCGCTGCCGTGCTTAGGCAACACTTACCTGCGTCGGTCTCTACAAAACCGTACGTCCGTCTTGCTATTCGTGCAACCTCGTGCCACGCTGCGGGACGAGGAGGTGCCACCATGATCCATCACGTCCTGCTCGCCTGCCCCCGCGGCTCCGAGGACGCGTCCCGCTCCTTCTACACCGGGCTGCTCGGCCTCACCGAGAAGCCCAAACCCCCGGCCCTCGCCGCCCGCGGCGGCTGCTGGTTCACCGGGTACGACACCGAGCTGCACCTGGGCGTCGAGGACGACTTCCGGCCCGCCCGCAAGGCGCACCCCGCGCTGCTGCGCCCCGACCTGGACGAGCTGGCCGCCCGCCTCGACGCCGCCGGACACGCCGTGACCTGGGGCGACGACGAGATTCCCGGCATGCGGCGGTTCCACACGTACGACCCGCACGGCAACCGGCTGGAGTTCCTGGCCCCCGCGGGCTGACCCGGCGCGGGTAGGGTCGGCGGGTGGTCGACGTACAGCACTGGCTCGCCGCGCTCCCGCCGGCCCTGATCTGCCTGCTCGTGGGCGGCGTGATCGGCGTGGAGAGCATGGGCATCCCGCTGCCCGGCGAGATCGTGCTGGTCAGCGCCGCGCTGCTCGCCGCCACCGGCGCCGTCGGGCCCGAGTGGGTGGCGACCGCCGCGGCCACCGGCGCCATCATCGGCGACTCCATCGGATATGCCGTGGGCCGCCGAGGTGGCCGCCCCCTGCTGGAACGACTCGGCCGGCGCTTCCCGAAACACCTCGGCCCGGCACACCTGGCCCGCGCCGAGCTGAGCTTCGCCCGGCACGGCGTCTGGGCGGTGTTCTTCGGGCGGTTCGTCGCGCTGCTGCGCATCCTCGCCGGGCCGCTCGCCGGGGCGCTGCGCGTGCCGTACCGCCGGTTCCTGGTCGCCAACGCCGCAGGCGGGCTGGTGTGGGCGTTCGGCACCACCTACCTGCTGTTCTATCTCGGGCAGGCCGCCGAGCACTGGCTCAAGGACATCTCCTGGGCCGGGCTGGTGGTGCCGTCGGTCACGGGGTCGCCTCCGGGGAGCTGACCGGCAGTTCGGTGAAGAAGCAGGTGCGCTGCCCGGTGTGGCAGGCCGCGCCGACCTGCTCGACGCTGACCAGCAGCGCG
>NZ_RCVK01000158.1:0-31616 GCF_003667485.1 Micromonospora sp. BL1 | reverse complement strand
CCGCCGTCCCGCCCTCCCGCGTCGCTCCGGCTTCCGCCTCGCCCCGGGGCTTGCCCCGTCGATCATGAAGTTAGCGGTGTCGGCGGTCCCTTTTGTCCCCGCCAACCTCATGATCACCGCCCGACGCGGTCACTCACCAAGATCTCGCCGCGCGGCTTGGGCCGGTGGGCGGAACCGCAGTCCGCTCCCGAGACGCGGGTGTTGCCACGGGGTCACCGCCGACACTTACGCCCAAGCCCAGCGCCCGATGCGCTCCCGGCGCCCGCCCTGCCTCATTGATCCGGGGGAGCACCACCACCTGCCGGTCACCGGGCGGTGATCAAGGAGTTTGTCCGCCTGGACGACCGCGGGGGACACAAACTCCTTGATCACGCGGCGGACGGTTGAGCTGTCGGGCGTGGCGTGGCGGGGAGGGGTGGGCGGCCGCGCCCAGCGGCGGAGGCAAGCGGCGCGGACAGGCGCGGTGCGCGGAGACGGGTGCAGCAGGGTGCGGCGCGGTGCGCGGAAGGTGCACAAAGGGCTGCGGCGCGGAAGGTGTGCGACACACGGGAGGCGTAGCGCGCAGGAATGGCCCGGCGCGGGAACGACGCGGCTCGGAAAGAGCGCGGTACGGCGCGGCGCGGGAAGGGTGCGGCGCGGAAGGGCGAAGGCGGGTGCCGGAAGGGAGCGGCGGTCAGGCGGCCTGGGGGTGAGAAGGGCGGGCGCGGCGGCCGGACAGGCGGGTCTCGCGGAAGGCGAACGTGGCGATCACCACGGCAGCGCCGCAACCGGTGCAGATCAGCTCCGGGCAGTCGGCGCCGTGCCCGTCGCCGCACGGCGGCGCCTCGAACAGCACGACGCCCTCGCAGGTGTCACAGTGCAGCTCGCGGTCAGACACGGGTGGCTCCTCTCGCTCCGGGCACCGGCCGAGGCGGGAGGCGCCGGCCGGCGGACCGAAGACCGAAAACTGATAGACCGAAAACGGATAGACCGAAAACGGAGAATAACTCCCGTGTAGTTTGGCACGCGGGTACGACAACACCCGTCCCAGGCCGCGGTCAGGCGGCGCGCGCCACCTCGAGCCAGCGCTCCAGCGCGGCCGCGGCGGCACCCGAGTCGACCGCCGCGGCGGCCCGGTCCAGGTTGGCCCGCAGCACCGCGTACAGGTCGCCGTCGAGCGGGCCCTGGGTGGCCAGCGCCACAGCGGCGTTGACCAGTACCGCGTCCCGCACCGGGCCGGTCTCGCCGGCGAGCAGCCGGCGGACCACGTCGGCGTTGTAGACCGCGTCCCCGCCGCGCAGGTCGGCCAGGGTGGCCCGGGGTACGCCGAGCTCCGTCGCGTCCAGCACGGACTCCGTGACGGTGCCCTGCTGCGCCACCCAGACCCGGGTGGGCGCGCCGGTGCTGAACTCGTCCAGGCCGTCCTCGCCGCGTACCACGATCGCGGAGTCGCCCCGGGCCGCGAACACGGCGGCCATCACCGGGGCCATCCGCTTGTCGAAGCAGCCCACCGCGCCCGCGCGGGGCCGCGCCGGGTTGGTCAGCGGCCCGAGGAAGTTGAACGCGGTGGGTACGCCGATCTCGCGCCGGACCGGGCCGGTGTGGCG
The DNA here is from genome assembly GCF_003667485.1 of Micromonospora sp. BL1. Classification (NCBI taxonomy): domain Bacteria; kingdom Bacillati; phylum Actinomycetota; class Actinomycetes; order Micromonosporales; family Micromonosporaceae; genus Micromonospora; species Micromonospora sp. BL1. The sequence continues at coordinate 30,030 of NZ_RCVK01000158.1, read as the reverse complement.
CATGCCGGGGTGGAAGCGGGCGGCGAAGCAGAAGCCGATGCCGGCCTCGGTGACGCAGCGGGCGACCTGCTCGGGCGCCAGATCGAGGGGTACGCCGAGCTGCTCCAGCACGTCGGCGGTGCCGCAGGAGGAGGAGGCGGCCCGGTTGCCGTGCTTGACCACGCGGACCCCGGCCCCGGCGACCACCAGCGCCGCCATGGTGGAGATGTTCACCGTGTGGGCGAGGTCGCCGCCGGTGCCGACCACGTCCAGCGCGGTCGTGCGTACGTCCTCGGGCAGGTGCACCGGTACCGCGCGGGTCAGCATGGCCTCGACGAGGCCGCCCAGCTCGCCGGGGGTCTCACCCTTGGTGCGCAGCGCCACGGCGAACCCGGCGATCTGCGCCGGGGTGGCCGAGCCGGCCATGATCTCGCCCATCGCCCACGCGGTGTCGGCGGTGGAGAGCTCCTCGCCGCGCAGCAGCGCGTTGAGCAGAAGCGGCCAGGTCCGTTCGCCCATGGCGGGCCTCCCGAGCGGCGTGAGGAAAGCGGTTGGGGCGCGCCACGGCCGCGTCGCCGTGACGCGCGAAGGCCGGGGGATCAGGCCGCGGCGTGGGTGCGGCGCAGCAGCTCCGCCACGGTGCTGCCGGCGACCACCGGGTCCAGCGGGTGGGTCAGCGTGGCGTCGACCTCGGCGTACGCGGCCAGCCAGCGGTCGGCGGCGCGGGCGAGCACCACGCAGGTCGGGGGCGCGTCGTCCCGGTCGTCCTTGATCTGGCGGGCGATGCCGATGCCGCCGCCGGGGCTCGCCTCGCCGTCGAGCAGCATCAGGTCGATCTCGTAGTCGTCGACCAGCCGGATGCAGGCGTTGTACTCGTCGGCCTCGACGAACTCGATCTCGATGCCGGGCGCCGGCCGGGTGCCCACGGCGAGCCGCATGCGGTCGCGGACCTTCGGGTCGTCGCTGTAGAGCAGGACGGTGCAAAGACGATCGCTCATCGTGACGTGGCTCCCACCTCGTAGCTGCCCGCTGATCGTAGCGGGCGTCACATCCGGCCTGTCGCCCCGCCCGGGCGCGCTCGGGGCGTACCCCGGAACGGGCCTCAGGCGCTCGCCTCCGCGGCGCGCTCGCGGGCCTCCTGGCGGTCCAGCTCGCGGTCGAGCCGGCGGGCCTCGCGCTCGGACTGTTTGACCCACTGGACGACCAGGACGGCGAGCATGGTGACGCTGACGAACTCGCCGCCGGCCCACAGGATGCCGCCGGCCACCACCTGGTCGTTCCAGGGGTCGGACCAGGACAGGTTCAGCGACGGGTACCAGTCGCCGCCGAACAGCGTGGTGCTCTGCATGATGGTCAGGCCGAGGACGGTGTGGAACGGCACCGAGAGCAGCATGAGCAGGGCGCGTCCCGGGTACGGCCAGCGGCCGGGCAGCGGGTCCAGGCCGAGCAGCGGCCAGAAGAAGACGCAGCCGGTGGCGATGAAGTGCGCGTGGACCAGCTCGTGCGCCCACTCGTGGCGCAGCGTGAACTCGTAGAGGTCGGTGAAGTACAGCGCGAACGGGTTCACCACGAAGATGGCGAACGCCACAAGCGGGAAGCTGTAGATCCGGATCACCTTGCTGTGCACGATCGCGAGCAGCCGCTTGCGCGGGCGTACCGGCAGCGTGCGCAGCGCCAGCGTCACCGGCGCGCCGAGCGCCAGGAAGATCGGCGCGATCATCGACAGCACCATGTGCTGCACCATGTGCACCGAGAGCAGGGCGGTGTCGTACGCGCCGAGCCCGGTGAGCGTGACCAGGGCGATTCCGCCGAGGCCGGGGCCGAGGAACGACACGGTACGGATGACCGGCCAGCGGTCGCCGCGCAGCCGCAGCCGGTGCACCCCGTAGAGGTAGAGGCCGGCGGCCAGGACGATGCCCAGCGTGAGCCAGCTGTCCAGCCGGGTCTCGGTGAGGACCCGGGCCACGGTGAACGGCGGCGGGGCGCCTTCGCCTCCCGCCGCCAGCGTCGCCGGAACAGCCGAGGTGACGGCGCGGATCTGATCGACGTGCAGCACGCTTTTCAGGGTAGGTCAGGCGAAGCGGACCTCCACTATCGGGCCACGGAAGGGCTCGGTTTGGCACCCCGCTGATCGTCGGTCCCGGTCAGGGGCAATAATGACCGCGTGACTGCGGCCCCAGCCATTGACAAGAGCCGGATCCACTCCCTGACCCGACCCAACATGGTCAGCGTCGGGACGATCGTGTGGCTCTCCAGCGAACTCATGTTCTTCGCGGCGCTGTTCGCGATGTACTTCTCCATCCGCGCGGCTGCGCCGGAGCAGTGGGAGAAGCACACCGAGGTGCTGAACATCCCGTACGCGACCACGTTCACGGTGATCCTGGTGCTCTCCTCGATCACCTGCCAGATCGGCGTGTTCGCGGCCGAGCGCGGCGACGTCCACGCTCTGCGCCGGTGGTTCACGATCACCTTCGTGATGGGTCTGATCTTCGTGCTCGGTCAGCTGAACGAGTACCGGACCCTGGTGCACGAGGGCGTGAAGATCAACGAAGACGGTTACGGGTCGATGTTCTACCTCACCACCGGCTTCCACGGTCTGCACGTGACCGGCGGTCTCATCGCCTTCGTGATCTTCATGATCCGTACCACGATGGGCCGGTTCACCCCCGCCCAGGCGACCTCGGCGATCGTCGTGTCCTACTACTGGCACTTCGTGGACGTCGTGTGGATCGCGCTCTACGCCATGATCTACTGGCTCCAGTGATCTTGGCGCGTCACGAACCGCGCCGCTGCTCCGTCCCCTGAGACAAGGTCCAACCGGTTAAGGACACAGGTCATGACTTCTGACAACGACCGCCGACGCGGTCTGCTCGCGCGGCTGCGCGGGCGGCCCGTAGTGCGCAGCAGGGGCCGCCGCCGGCTGGGCGCCGCGGTCCGGCTGTTCGCCGCGCTGATGCTGGCCGGCGGTGCCTACACCGTCTTCGCCCCCGGCGTGCAGGCGCAGGACAACCCTCCGTTGACCGCCGCAGGCAACGAGGGCAAGGCGCTGTTCGACGTGAGCTGTGTGACCTGTCACGGTCGCAACGCCCAGGGCGTCGAGGGCCGTGGTCCGAGCCTGATCGGCGTCGGAGCGGCCTCGGTCGAGTTCCAGGTCAGCAGCGGTCGCATGCCGATGGCCCGGCAGGAGGCCCAGGCCATGCGCAAGCCGCCGCAGTTCACCGACGAGCAGGTGCGCCAGCTCGGGCAGTACATCCAGGAGCTCGGCGGCGGCCCGGAGGTGCCCAACGGGGACCTGCGTGAGGGCGCCAACCTGTCCACCGGTGGTGAGCTGTTCCGGATCAACTGCTCGCAGTGCCACGCCTTCAGCGGCGGCGGCGGCGCGCTGTCCTCCGGCAAGTACGCGCCGAGCCTGGCGCCGGCCAGCGACCGGCAGATCTACGCCGCGATGCTGAGCGGCCCGCAGAACATGCCGGTGTTCGGCGACAACCAGATCACGCCCGAGGAGAAGGCGGACATCATCGCCTACATCCAGGAGACGCTGAAGCACGACGGCGACCCGGGCGGCTTCAACCTGGGCCGCTACGGCCCGTCGACCGAGGGTCTCGCGATCTTCCTGGTCGGCATCGTCGCGCTGGTCTTCGCGAGCCTGTGGATCGCGGGCAAGTCGTGACCGGACGGATCAATGCTTCCAGTGCTGTGGCGCCGACCCCCGGCGTCACCCGTAGCGAGGTGACGGCATGAGCACCCACACCGAGCACCAGGCCCAGCAGGGCCCGGAGCCGCTCGACGTGAACGACCCCCGGCTCTCCCGGTTCGACATCGTCCAGGAGGGCGCGCGTCGGGACGACATCGAGATCGTCCACTACGAGCCGCAGGTGGTCCCGGGCAGCAAGGCCGAGCGCCGGCTGACCCGTACGGTCGCCCTGATGTTCCTGCTGACCGGCGTCTTCGCGACCGCCTTCCTGGTGGTCTACATCTGGTGGCCGTGGCAGTGGGAGCCGGGTACCGGTGGCGACAAGCTCTACACGCCGCTGCTCGGCGTGACGCTGGGCCTGGCACTGCTGGGCATCGGCTTCGGCATCCTGACCTGGGGCAAGAAGCTGCTGCCCAAGGAGGTCTCGATCCAGGACCGGCACGACCAGGCCGAGGACCCGGAAGGTCGCAAGATCACCGGCGAGACCATGCTCTACCTGGCCGACGAGATGGGCGTACGCCGTCGGCCGCTGCTCGGCATCTCGCTGCTCGCCGGCCTCGCGCCGGTGGGCGCGGTGGCCGCGGCCCCGCTGATCGGTGGCCTGATCGAGCAGCCGCACAAGAACAACCAGATGTTCACCACCGGCTTCCAGCCGGCCGAGGGCGGCAAGAAGATCCGGCTCATCCGTGAGGACGGCCGCCCGATCCGCCCGGCCGACGTCAGCGTCGGCGGCCAGCTCACCGTGTTCCCGGGCATCGACGGCGGCGTCAGCAACCTGCACGCCGACTCGCCCACCCTGCTCATCCACCTGCGGGAGGACGACGCGCAGAAGTCGCGCGCCGCGAACGAGCGCAAGGGCCACGGCGACTACATGTGGGGCAACTACGTCGCGTTCTCCAAGATCTGCACGCACGCCGGCTGCCCGGCCAGCCTCTACGAGCAGCAGACCAACCGCCTGCTCTGCCCCTGCCACCAGTCGCAGTTCCTCATCACCGACAACGCCAAGCCGATCTTCGGCCCGGCGAACCGGCCGCTGCCGCAGCTGCCGATCGAGGTGGACGAGGAGGGCTTCTTCGTGGCGAAGTCCGACTACACCGAGACCATCGGTCCCGACTTCTGGGAGCGGCCATGAAGCGCCGAAAGTTTGATGCGGCCGCGCTGCCGGCCAAGAGCGCGCGGGCGGTGGACGACCGCTTCCAGGTGGCCACGCCCCTGCGCAAGCTGCTGAACAAGGTCTTCCCCGACCACTGGTCGTTCCTGCTCGGCGAGATCGCGCTGTTCTCGTTCATCGTCCTGCTGCTCACCGGCGTCTTCCTGACGTTCTTCTTCGAGCCGGCGATGACCGAGGTCATCTACAACGGCAGCTACGCGCCGCTGCGGGGCACCCCGATGTCGGCCGCCTACGCCTCCAGCCTGGACATCTCGTTCGATGTCCGTGGTGGTCTGATCATGCGGCAGATGCACCACTGGTCGGCCCTGCTGTTCATGGCCGCGATCGTGGTCCACATGCTGCGGGTCTTCTTCACCGGCGCGTTCCGCAAGCCGCGTGAGACCAACTGGATCATCGGCTCGCTGCTGTTCTGGGTCGGCTTCCTGGCCGGCTTCACCGGCTACTCGCTGCCGGACGACGGTCTGTCCGGCACCGGTCTGCGGATCGCCTCCGCGATCATCCTGTCGATCCCGGTGATCGGTTCCTGGGTCAGCTCGTCGATCTTCGGTGGGGAGTTCCCCGGCACCATCATCATCAGCCGCTTCTTCATCGCCCACGTGCTGCTCATCCCGGGCCTGCTGGTGGCGCTGATCAGCGTGCACCTCGGCCTGGTGTTCAAGCAGAAGCACACCCAGTGGCCCGGCCCCGGCCGGACCAACGAGAACGTGGTCGGCGAGCGGATGTTCCCGCGCTACGCGCTCAAGCAGGGCGGCTTCTTCATGGTCGTCTTCGGCGTGGTCGCGCTGATGGGTGGCCTGTTCCAGATCAACCCGATCTGGCTGTTCGGCCCGTACGAGGCGTGGGTGGTCTCGGCGGCCAGCCAGCCCGACTGGTACGTCATGTTCCTCGACGGCTCGACCCGCCTCATGCCGGGCTGGGAGATCCACATCCCGATCGGCAACGGGTACGTCATCCCACCGTTGTTCTGGCCCACGGTGGTGCTGCCCGGAATCCTGGTCGGCCTGTCGACGATGTACCCGTTCCTGGAGGCGCGCCGCCTCAAGGACTACAAGCACCACAACCTGCTCCAGCGGCCCCGGGACGTTCCGGCCCGGACCGCCGTGGGCGCCATGGCGCTCGCCTTCTACGTCGTGCTGACCCTCTCCGGCGCCAACGACGTCATCGCGGACAAGTTCCACATCAGCCTGAACGCGATGACCTGGGGCGGCCGGATCGGCCTGCTGATCCTCCCGCCGATCGCGTACTACATCACGTACCGGATCTGCCTGGGTCTGCAGCAGCACGACCGCGAGGTGCTGGCCCACGGCGTGGAGACCGGCATCATCAAGCGGCTGCCCGACGGCCGGTTCGTCGAGGTCCACCAGCCGCTCACCTCGGCCGAGGGCCACGACGGTCACCCGCCGGCGCTGGACTACGTCGGCTGGGTGGTGCCGAAGAAGATGAACCGGCTCGGTGCCCTCGGCCCGGCGATCCGGGGCTTCTTCTACCCGATCGAGAAGCCGGCCGAGGCGCCGGTCTCGCCGGGGCACCCGCCGGTCGAGGCCCGGCCGGAGCGGGAGGAGATCGGCAGCGGCGAGAGCCGTCGCTGACCCTCCCCGGTACGACTGACAGTGGCGCCCGCCGGATCTTCCGGCGGGCGCCACTGCCGTTTCCGCCCCTGCCGTCCGGTTGTCTCCCACCTACGCCGGGCGGCCGGTGCGCGGACGGCCGTCGCCCCCGACACGGACGGGTGGAATCGCAGGAATAACCCCGGTCAGCCGGGTATCCGTGCGGTCCGACGTCTCATGGGGGAGGAACGAATGTTGGGAATCAAACGCCTGGGCCTGCTGGCCGCGCTGGTGGTCGTGGGGCTGGCGCCCGCCGCCGCGTCGCAGGCTGCGGCGCAGCCGTCGACGCAGGACACGCAGTACCTGCAGGCGGTGCACCAGGTCAACCTGTTCGAGATCACCGCCGGTAACCTGGCCCAGCAGAAGGGGCAGAACCAGCAGGTCAAGGACCTGGGCAAGATGTTCGTGACGGACCACACCCAGCTGGACCAGACGGTGCAGTCGACCGCGCAGCAGCTCAACGTGCAGTTGCCGGCCGACCCGACCGCCGACCAGCAGAAGGTCCTGGACAAGCTGAACAACCTCAGCGGCGCCGAGTTCGACAAGGCGTGGGTGACCGCGCAGCTCGCCGGTCACGTCCAGGCGATCCAGGCCACCCAGACCGAGATCTCGCAGGGCTCGGAGCAGTCGGTGGTGCAGATCGCGCAGGACGCGCTGCCGGTCCTCCAGGCGCACTACGACGCGCTGGTGGCCCTGGCCCAGACGCTGGGTGTCCCGGTTCCGCAGACCAGCGCCAGCGGCACGCCCAGCCCGGGCGGCACCACGTCCCCGGGTGGCACCGAGTCGCCGGCTCCGGGCGGCACCGAGACCGAGGAGCCCGCTCCGGGCACCACGGAGACCCCGGTGCCCAGCCAGAGCTGACGTACCGCACGGTCGACGGTGGCCGGTCCGCCCGCCAGGGTGGGCCGGTCACCGGCTCGTGTCAGTCGGCGTTCGCCAGGCCGATCGCGAACGCCTCCTCCAGGTCGTGCTGGGAGTAGGCGCGGAACGCGATGTGCGACTCGGTGTTGAGCACGCCCGGCACCTTCGAGATGCTGCCGGCGATGACCTGGGCGATCTGCTCGAACTCCCGGACCCGGACCATGGCGATCAGGTCGACGTGCCCGGCCACCGAGTAGACCTCGCTGACGCCGGGCAGGTTGGCCAGGGTCTCGGCCACCTCGGGGATGGAGTCGGTGGCGCAGTCGATCAGCACGATCGCGGTGATCACGGGACGGTTCTCCGTTCGTCGGCGACGAGGCCCATGCTAGAGCCCGCGCCCCTCACCGCGCCGCCGGGACGGTCAGGTCGTCCCCGGCCCGGATCACCTCACGCAGGCGTTCCCCGGCCGCGACTGTCGCGCCCGGCCACACCACGGACCGGTCGACGTCGCCGTGCACCCGCGCGCCGGCGCCGACCACCGAGCCGGTGACCCGGCCGTCCACCGTCGCGGCCGGGTCCACCAGCCCGTCCGGTCCGGCCGCGTGCAGGTTGGCGGCCAGGTAGTCGGCCGGCGTGCCGGTGTCGTAGAACGTGCCCCGGTAGGGCACGACGGTGAGCGCCCCGGCGGCCTCCGCGGGCCGCCACACCGCCCGGACCAGGTCGCCGAACGTGGCGGGCAGGTCGCGGACCAGCCGCCAGGGCAGCAGCGAGAAACCCACGAACTCGTGGCCGTCGAACGTGCCGGGGGCGTCCGGGTCGTCGGCGGGCCGGCCGAGCAGGCGTACGCCGTGCCCGTCCCACCCGTCCAGCAGCGCGGCGATGTCCGGGCCGGGCGGGGCCTGCGGGTCGGCCAGGTACGCGTCGGCGTTGCCCACGAGCACGCCCCGGCCGTCGATCCAGTCCCGCAGCCGGCCCACGCCCCCGGCGGTGCCCAGCGGAGCGTCCGGCTCGACCGACAGGTGGGCCCGTCCGCCCACCCGCGCGACCACCTGGTCGCCCAGGTAGCAGGCGTTCACCGCGACCCGCTCCGGGCCGGTCAGGCCGAGCCCGGCCAGCCGGGCCAGCGCCCGGTCCAGCAGCGGGACGTTCCCGACCGGGCAGAGCGCCTTCGGCACCCGCTCGGTGAGCGGGCGCAGCCGGGTGCCCTCGCCCGCGGCCAGCACGACCGCGCACACCTCGGCCCCCGCGGCCGGGGTGCCCGCGTACGGGGCGCTCACGCGGCCGGTCGGTGCTCGCCGGCGCGCGGGCCGATGCCGTAGTACCCGAGCAGGTTGGCGGTGGCGCGGCTGAGCCGGGGCAGGTCGTCGAGCGGATGGAAGGCGGCCTCGATGACCTCGGCGCCGTCCACCTTCAGCTCGGTGGTCGACGCCGGCACCTCCGCCTCGAAGACCACGTCGACCCAGCCCTTGGCGTGCACCACCGCGTTCGGCACCGCCGGGCGCAGCACGTCGGGGGACAGGCGGACGCCGGACTCCTCGTACAGCTCACGGGCCGCGCCCACCACCGGGGCCTCGCCGCGTTGCAGCAGCCCGGCCGGCAGCGTCCAGCTGTAGCCCGGCGGCTGGCGCAGCAGCAGGATCCGGCCCGCGCCGGTGGCCTCCGCGTCCCGGACCAGCGTGACCGCGCCGACGATGTACTTCGGTACGGCCAGCCGGACCAGTCGCCGCCGCAGCGGGACCGGCAGCCGGTAGAAGAACTTGTAGCCGAGGGCCCGTCCGGTGGCACGCGCGCGGGGGATCATGCCGTCCAGGCTAGTGGTCCCGGCGCGGACCGGCTCCGTCTACTGCCTGTGGTCGACCAGATCGATCAGCTGCTGGACCACGGTGTCCGGCTCGACCGTGCGGTCGAAGACCGCCACCAGCAGCGTCTCCAGGTCGGGGTAGCCCAGTTCCTCGGACAGCCGCAGCAGCGGCAGGTCGCTGGCCAGGCCCCGGTTGTGCTTGCGCAACGCCAGGCCGATCGAGGCCCGGCCGAGCCGGACCTTGTCGGCGATCGAGATGCCCGGCTCGGTGTGCTCGGCGAACCAGCGGTTGATCTGCATCTGGGCGTGCGGGGACTTCACGAAGCCCAGCCACTCCCGGCGCGGGCCGCGCGGGGCCACGTCCGCCTCGAAGCCGCTCTCCGCGTCGTTCTCGGTGAAGATCTCCACCACGTCGCCCTCCTCCAGTTCGGAGGAGAGCGGCGCGAGCCGGCCGTTGATCCGGGCGGCCAGGCAGTGGTCGCCGCGCTCGGTGCCCAGCTCGTACGCGAGGTCGACCGGGGTCGCCCCGGCCGGCAGCACCACCTGCCGCCCGTCGGCGACCACCTGGATCTGCGCCTCGGACAGGTCGCAGCGCAGCGACTCCATGAACTGGGTCGGGTCGACCGTCTCCTGCTCCCAGTCGAGCACCCGGCGCAGCCAGGCCAGCTCGTCCGCCCGGTCGACGGCCCGGCCCGCGGCCCGGGGGAAGCGGTAGTGGGCGGCCACGCCGTACTCCGCGGAGCGGTGCATCTCGGTGGTGCGGATCAGCACCTCGACGGTGCGGTCCTGCGGGCCGCAGACGCTCGTGTGCAGGGACCGGTAGAGGTTGTTCTTCGGGGAGGCGATGAAGTCCTTGAACCGGCCCGGCACCGGCCGCCAGAGCCCGTGCACGGCGCCCAGCGCGGCGTAGCAGTCGGTCGCCGGACCGTCCACCACGATCGCGATGCGGGGCAGGTCGTACGGGGCGGCGTGGTCGCCGGCGACGGTGTCCTTCCAGATCGAGTAGAGGTGCCGGGGGCGGGGGGAGACGTCGGCGTCGACCCGGTTGCGGCGCAGCGCCACCCGGGTGCGGGCGACCACGTCGGCGAGGTAGGCGTCCCAGCCGGGCCGGTCGTGCACGAACCGGGCGATCCGCGCGTGCTCCTCCGGCCGCAGGTGCAGCAGCACCACGTCGTCCAGCTCGCGTTTGAGCGTCTGGATGCCCAGCCGGTCGCAGAGCGGGACCAGCACCTCCTGGGTCTTGCGGGCGATCCGCTCCCGGGAGGCGGCCGAGCGGACGCCGAGCGTACGCATGTTGTGCAGCCGGTCGGCCAGCTTGATCACCAGCACCCGGACGTCCTTGCCGGCCGCCACGATCATCTTGCGGACGGTCTCCGCCTCGGCGGCCTTGCCGTAGAACGCCTTGTCGAACTTGGTCACGCCGTCGACCAGGTGGGCGACCTCACGGCCGAAGTCCTCCTGGAGGGCCTGGAGCGTGTAGCGGGTGTCCTCCACCGTGTCGTGCAGCAGCGCGGCGACCAGCGTGATGGTGTCCATGCCGAGGTCGGCGCAGATCTGCGCCACCGCCAGCGGGTGGGTGATGTACGGCTCGCCGCTCTTGCGGAACTGGCCGCGGTGCATGTTCTCGGCGATCGTGTAGGCCCGGCGCAGCACCGAGGCGTCGGCGCTCGCGTGGATGCCGCGGTGGGCCCGGACCAGTGTGGTGACCGGGTCGCCGTCGGCCGTCGGCCAGGTGAGCAGGGAACGCAGGCGGCGGGTGAGCGGTAACTCGCCCTGGGCGGGAAGCGCGCCACCCAGGGCGGCGCCGTGTCCGGCGTCGACGTCCACCTGGGACACCTCCCTCACCCCGGCCCTCGGCCACCGGGAACCGGCGACCGGGAGCAGAGCCCGCGAATCGGGCAGGTCTGCACTCCTTTAACAGACTAAGGGAGTCGAGGTAGTCCGATCGGTCAGTTGGTCATGAGCGTTCGGTCGAGAGTTTGGCGGATCCGCCGTTCTCCGCCTTCGTCAGCAGGTCGCGGAAACGCCCCGCGCCGGCCACCGGCGAGGCCCAGCCGTCGGTCGACTCGACCAGCCGGGTCTCCGGTCGTTCCAACCAGGACAGGATCCGCTCGGTCTCCTCGGCGGTCGCGGCCGGCACCGGACCGTGCCCGGGCAGCACCGTCTCGGCGGTGGCCCGGATCGCGGCGATCGTGGGTCGCGGGTGGACACCCGGCGGGGACACCCCGGCCCCGGCGAGCCGGCCGTGCCGGATCAGCGCCAGCTCCCAGCCGCCCCGGGCGGCCGGACGGGCGGCGGCCAGCTCGGCGATGCCGGTCAGCGCGGCCAGCCGCTGCATCCGGACCGCCGCGCGCAGCACCGCGACGAGCCGGCCGCGGACCACGGCCGCCTCCTCGTACCGCTCGGCGGCCGACAGCACCTCGATGCGGGCGAGCAGCGCGTCCACCACCACCGCGGGGTCGTCGCTGGTGGCGGTGCGGAACGGCGTCGCCGCGCGGTCGTCGTACTCCTCGGGGGTGATCTTGTGCTCGCAGGGCGCCGGGCAGCGGCCCAGCTCGGCCAGCGCGCAGGCCGGCATGGTGGTGCGCCGGGAGAGCCGGTGTGTGCACTGACGCAGCGGCACGGCGTCGTGGAAACCGGCGGCGGCCAGCTCCGCCGCCTGCCGGGACCGGAACGGCCCCAGGTAGGCCGTGTCGGTGGGCGCGAGGGCACGCACGATCGACAACCGGGGGTACGCCTCGTCGGTGAGCTTCAGCCACACCTGGCGCTCCGGATACTTCGACCGGCGGTTGTACGGCGGCGCGTGCGCCGCGATCAGCCGCAGCTCGCGGACCTCCGCCTCCAGCGAGTGGGCGCACTCGACCGCCTCGACGCGCTCGGCGGCGGCGAGCATCTCGGAGATCCGGGCCCGCTTCTCGGCGGCGGTGAAGTAGCTGCGGACCCGGGTGGCGATGTCGCCGGACGTGCCGACGTAGAGCGGCCGGTCGTCGGCGGCCCGGAAGATGTAGACGCCCGGCACCTTGGGCAGCCCGTCGGCGAGGTGCCGCTTGCGGCGCTGGGTGGGCGTGACCGCGCGGGCGAACTCGATCGCCTCGCCGACCGTGCCGACCCGGTGCCCGCCGAGGCGGCCGATCAGCCCGTGCAGCACGTCGACGGTGGCCTTCGCGTCGTCCAGCGCCCGGTGGGTGGGCTGGGTCGCGGTGCGGAAGTAGGCGGCGAGCGTGCCCAGCTTGCGGTTGGGCACCTCGTCGCGGGTGAGCACCCGCCGGGCCAGCGCGGCCGTGTCCAGCACGCGGGGGTTGGGCCAGTGGTAGCCGTGCTTCGCGCAGGCGGCCTTGAGGAAACCCACGTCGTACGGCGCGTTGTGGGCGACGAGCACGGCGTCGGTGATGAACTCCAGGAAGCTGGGCAGCACCTGCTCGATCGGCGGGGCGGGCAGCAGCATGGCCTGGGTGATGCCGGTGAGCACGGTGATGAACGGCGGGATCGGTACGCCCGGGTTGACGAGCGTGGCGAGCACGCCCAGCTCCTCGCCGCCGCGGACCTTCACCGCGCCGATCTCGGTGATCCCGCCGCCGTCGGGAGCGCCGCCGGTGGTCTCCAGGTCGACCACCACGAAGGTGGTCGCGTAGAGCGGCAGCGCCGGGTCGACGCCGCTGCCCGCCGGGTCCAGGCCGGCCAGCGACTCCTGGACGTACTCCGCACGTGTCACCCGCGGGACGCTAGCGGCACGGTCCGACACTCCTGTCACTGCCGCCCCAGGAGATACCACGGGGGTACGATGAGAGATCGGCTCACTCACCGGGCGGTGGGCCCGTTCGGGGTGGGAGACTTGCCTCATGCCCCTCACCGAGCCGTACGACGACCGCTCCTCCGTGGAGGAGCCGGTGGTCGGCGTGCCCGCAGGTGAGGACGCGCCACCACCGGTCGAGCCCGAGCCCGTGCTGCCCGAGCCGGTCCGGCAGCGGATCGTCGCGCTGACCGCCGCCGTGCTGCCCGGCCTGCCCGCCGACGAGGTGCCGGTGCCGCTGCGGCGGGTCGCCAAGTTCGCCCCGAACCGCCGGGCCCGTCTCGGCGCGCCCGCGATCGCCGCCCAGCTCACCGCCGACCCGCTGTTCCGGCAGCGGATCACGGCCCGGGTGCTCGCCGACGCCGGCGACCTCGGCGCGGCGGTGGTCGAGGGCACCGCGCCGGCCGCCGCCGACCCGGTCGAGGTGGCCGCCCTGGCCTACCTGGCCCGGCCCCGCGGGTGGCGGGACCTGATCGAGGCCAGCGGCGAGGCGGTACGCGCCGAGGCCGACAGCGCGGTCGTGGCCGAACTGGTACGCGAGGCCGAGCAGCGGGCGGCCCGCGCCGAGCACGACCGGGCGGTGGCCCGCGTCGAGGCGGAGAAGCTGCGCGACGAGCTGGCCCGGGTCCGGGAGGAGCTGGGTCAGCTCCGCGAGGAGGCCCGCCAGCTGACCCGTACCCTGCGGGAGACCCAGGCCCGGGAGCGCAAGGCCACCGAGATGCTCGCCACCGAGCGGGGACGGGCGGCCCGCGCCGCGGCCGACGCGGACGCCGAGCTGCGCCGCGCCCGGGCCCGGCTGGCCGAGGCGGAGGCCGCCGCCGGGGTGGCCCGGGCCAGCGCCAAGGAGGCCCGCTCGGTCGACGACGCGCGGCTGTGGCTGCTGCTGGAGACGATCGGCCAGGCCGCCGTGGGGCTGCGCCGCGAGCTGGCGCTCGACCCGGTGGACAAGCTCCCGGCCGACTTCGTCGCCGACGCGTTCGCCGAGCAGCCGGGTGCCGCGCCGGCCGGCCCGTCGACGCGGGCCCGCGACACCGACGACCCGGCCCGCCTCGACCAGTTGCTCGCGCTGCCGCGGGCACACCTGGTGGTGGACGGCTACAACGTGACCAAACGCGGCTTCGGCGAGATGTCGCTGGAGCAGCAGCGCAAGCGGCTGATCACCGGCCTCGGCGGGATCGCCGCGCAGACCGGGGACGAGGTCACAGTCGTCTTCGACGGCGCCGAGCGGATCCACGGCCTGCCTCCGGCGCCGCGCGGCGTGCGGGTGCTGTTCTCCCGCAAGGGCGAGACCGCCGACGAGTTGATCCGCCGGCTGGTCCGCGCCGAGCCGGCCGGGCGGCCGGTGGTCGTCGTCTCCTCCGACCGGGAGGTGGCCGACGGGGTACGCCGGCACGGCGCGTACCCGCTGGGCGCCGACTCGCTGCTGCGGCGCCTGGCGCGTTCCTGACCTTCGCCCTTACTTGATCGACTCCAGGTCGGGGAAGTGGCGGGGTCGAGGGCGTGCTGATCGCGCCACTTCGGCGTACTGGTTCGGGTTCGCGGCGGCTGCTGCCTCGTTGTCCGGTTCTGTCGTACCCGAGCGTTAGCGTTCTGGTGACCGACGGTGGTGGTTCCTTCCCCGAGCGCCACCGGCGACCCGTCAGGAGGCGTTGATGCTGATCGACTGCGACACCTGCGGCAACCGCGGCGCCGGCTGCTCCGGCTGCCTGGTGACCGCACTGCTCGACTCCGACCCGGCCGACCTCGGCCCGGCCGAGCACCGGGCGATCGAGGTGTTCGCGCGGGCCGGATTCGAGGTGGAGGTGCTGCCACCAGCGCCCGGCGCGGTGCCCGCGCCGACACGGGCACCGGCGCCCCGCCGTCCCGCCCGTCGCCGGATCGCCTGACGCGCCCGCCGCCCGCCAGGCGCCGCCCAGGGCGCTGAGGGCAACCGCCGACCCGGGTCAGCCGCCCATCACCCGCTCACCGGGCTCTCGCGCCGCTCCGCATGGCTCCTCGTTACCCCGGTGACCGGACCGGCGCCCGTGCGGGCCACGCTGTCGGGTCGCGCGCCGGGCACGGCGCTCCGATCGACGGCCGGGCAATAGGATGGGCGGTCACGGCGGGAGGGAGCGGCATGACGCGGACGGGGCACGACGGCGGGGTGGGCCGGTGACCCCGCGCGCCTGGGCGCTGCTGACCCTGGCCGGCCTGGTGGTCGCGCTGCTCGTGGCGGTGGCGCTGCTGGTGCCGTGGAGCCGGCCGCCGGCGCCCCGCGCCGACCAGCTCGCGGCGCTACGGGATCTCCCGGCCGAGCAGGTGACCCGGGGCCGGGCCTTCCACGGCGCGCTGCGCCCGGCGGCCTGGTCGGCGCTGGCGGTCGGGCTGGTGGTGGCGGTGCTGCTCGGGCTGACCCCGCTGGGCGGGCGCCTGGTCGAACTGGTCGGCCGGCCCTTCGGCGGGCACTGGATCGCGCAGGCCGTGCTCGGCGGGCTGGCCGTCATGTTCCTCGCCGACCTGCTCACGCTGCCGTTCGCGGCCTGGCGCCGCACCGTGCTGGTCCGCTACGGGCTGAGCACCCAGAGCTGGGGCGGCTGGGCGGTCGACCTGCTCAAGTCGTACGCGGTCAGCGCGGTGATCGGCGCGCTGGTCCTGCTCGGCTTCTACACGGTGGTCCGGCTCGCCCCGCGCTGGTGGTGGGCGTTCGGCGCGGCCGGTGCGGCGGGCCTGGTGGTGGTGCTGTCGTTCGTGCTGCCGGTGCTGGTCGAGCCGGTGTTCAACCGGTTCACCCCGATGGAGCCGGGCCCGCTGCGCAGTGAGCTGACCGCGATGGCCGCCCGGGACGGCGTACCGGTGCGCGACGTGCTCGTCGCCGACGCGTCCCGGCGCACCAGCGCGGTGAACGCGTACGTCTCCGGGCTCGGCCCGACGCGGCGGGTGGTCGTCTACGACACGCTGCTGCGCGAGGCGGAACCGGCCGAGGTGACGAGCGTGGTCGCCCACGAGCTGGGGCACGCCAAGGACCGGGACGTGTGGACCGGCACGGTGCTCGGCGCGCTCGGCGCCGCCGCCGCTGTGGTGGCGCTCTACCTGATCGGCTCGTGGACGCCGCTGCTGCGGCTCGCGGGCGTCGACTCGATCGCCCAGCCCCGGGCGTTCCCGCTGCTGATCGCGTTGCTCACGGTCGCCGGGCTGCTGGCCACCCCGGTGCAGGCACTGGTCTCGCGCCGGATCGAGGCCCGCGCCGACGCCCACGCGCTGGCGCTCACCGGCGACCCGGCGACGTTCGAGGCGATGCAGCGGCGGCTCGCCGGGGTCAACCTGGCCGACCCCGACCCGCCGCGCTGGGAGCGCCTCTGGTCGGCGACCCACCCGTCCACAGTCGAGCGGATGGCCGCCGCCCGCGCCTACGCCAGGGAGTCCGGTCGATGAGCCGTACCTTGCTGATCACCAACGACTTCCCGCCGCGCCCCGGCGGCATCCAGTCGTTCGTGCACAACCTCGCGGTGCGGCAGCAGCCCGGCTCGGTGGTGGTGTACGCGTCGAGCTGGCGCGGGGCGGAGAAGTTCGACGCCGACCAGCCGTTCGAGGTGGTCCGGGAGCGGACCCGGGTGCTGCTGCCCACCCCGCTGATCGCCCGGCGGGCGGCGCGGCTGGCCCGCGCGTACGACTGCGACACCGTCTGGTTCGGCGCGGCGGCCCCGCTGGGGCTGCTCGCCGCGGGCCTGCGGCGACGGGCCGGGATCCGCCGGGCGGTGGCGCTGACCCACGGGCACGAGGTCGGCTGGGCGGCGCTCCCCGGCGCCCGGTCGGCGCTGCGCCGGATCGGCCGGGGCGTGGACGTGACCACCTACCTCGGCGAGTACACCCGGGCACGGCTGGCCCGCGTGCTGGACGGGCTGACCGAGCTGCGGCGGCTCGCACCCGGCGTGGACGTGGACACCTACCACCCGGAGGTCGACGGCGGGCGGGTCCGGTCGCGGCTCGGGCTGGCCGACCGGCCGGTGGTGGTGTGCGTGTCGCGGCTGGTGCCCCGCAAGGGCCAGGACATGCTGATCCGCGCGCTGCCGGAGATCCGCCGCCGGGTGCCCGACGCCGCGCTGCTCGTGGTCGGCGGCGGCCCGTACCGCTCCACGCTGGAGAAGCTGGCCCGGCAGACCGGCCTGGAACGCGACGTGGTCTTCACCGGCTCGGTGCCCTCGGCCGAACTGCCCGCCCACTACGCGGCCGGCGACGTCTACGCGATGCCGTGCCGCACCCGCAACCGCGGGCTGGACGTGGAGGGCCTCGGGATCGTCTACCTGGAGGCGAGCGCGACCGGGCTGCCGGTGGTGGCCGGTGACTCCGGCGGCGCGCCGGACGCGGTCCGCGAGGGGGAGACCGGGTACGTGGTCGGGGGCCGGGACGTGACCCAGCTCGCCGACCGGGTGGCCACGCTGCTCGCCGACCGGGACCTGGCCCGGCAGTTCGGCGCCGCCGGCCGCGCCTGGGTGGAGCGGGAGTGGCGCTGGGAGACGCAGGCGCAGCGCATGGCCGCCCTGCTGGCCGGCTGACCGCGCGCCGGCCGGGCCAAGGCCACGGGCCGGCAAGGCTCAAAAGGCCGCGCGCCGGCCGGGCCAGGAGGCGACGGGCCGGCCGGGCTCGGAAGGCCGGGTCAGGAGGCCGCGTCGACGTGGGCGGGCACCCGGCCCAGGTGCGGTGCGGCCGGGCCGGGACGGCCGAAGTGCCAGCCCTGCCCGGCGTCGCAGCCGATCGCGCGCAGCCGGTCCGCCTGGTCGGCCGTTTCCACGCCCTCGGCGGTGACGGTGAGGCCCAACGCGTGCGCCAGCGACACCAGCGAGGCGAGGATCCGCTCGTCGGTGCCGCTGCCCGGCGCGCGCAGGCCGGTCACGAACTCGCCCGCCACCTTCAGCTCGTCGACCGGCAGGTCCCGCAGGTACGCGAGGTTGCAGTAGCCGGTGCCGAAGTCGTCGATGGCGACCCGGACACCGAGGTCGCCGAGCACCCGCAGGGCGCGCACCGGCTCGACGACGGTGCTCATCATGGTGCTCTCGGTGATCTCCAGTTGCAGCCGGTGCGGCGGCAGGCCGGTGCGCCCGAGCACGCCGCGTACCTCGGTCACCAGGTCGCTGCGGTGCAACTGCCGGACGGCGAGGTTGACGCTGACGAACGGCGCGTCGCCGTCCGCGCCGGGCCAGGTGCCCGCCTCGCGGCACGCCTCGGCCAGCACCCAGCTGCCCAGCCGGACGATCAGCCCGGTCTCCTCGGCCAGCGGGATGAAGCTGTCCGGCCGCAGCACACCCAGCTCCGGGTGCCGCCAGCGCACCAGCGCCTCCATGCCGAGCACCCGCCCGTCGCGCAACGACGTCAGCGGCTGGTAGTCGAGGTAGAACTCGCCCCGGTCCAGCGCGGCGGGGATCGCCGCGGACAGCGCGTACCGGGCCAGCTCGCGGCGGTTGCGGTCGGCGTCGAACAGCGACCAGCGGGCCCCGCCGGCGGCCTTGGCCCAGTGCAGCGTGCTGTCGGCCGCGCGCATCAGGTCCATCGGCGAGGTGCCCGCGACCGGGCGCTCCACGATGCCGATGCTCGCGGACACGGTCAGCTCGTGGCCGTCGACGAGCGCCGGCTCGCGTACCGCGGCGAGCGCCGCCTCGGCGACCTTCACCGCGTCGTCGGTGCCGGCGGTGCGCTCGACCAGGATCACGAACTCGTCGCCGCCGAGCCGCGCCACCAGGTGCTCGCCGAGCGCCCGGTGCAGGCGCTGGGCCACCGTCACCAGCAGTGAGTCGCCGACCTGGTGGCCCAGGGAGTCGTTGACCACCTTGAACCGGTCCAGGTCGAGGAAGCACACACCGACCCGGTCGGCGCCCCGGCCCGGCGCGGTGATCGCGGCGGTCAGCCGTTCGGTGAACAGCGTGCGGTTCGGCAGGCCGGTGAGCGGGTCGTGGGTGGCCTGGTGCCGGAACCGGGCCTCGCTGTCGCGCAGCGCCCGTTCTGCCTGCGCACGGGCCATCATGGCGGCCCGGCGGATGGACTCCTGCTCGTCGAGCGTGCGGTCGCGCAGGGCGCGGGCGTACCCGGTGGCGACGGTGGCGAGCAGCCGCGCCATCCGGTCCTCGACGTCGTCGACGACCAGGTCGAGGTCGCGGACCAGGCGCAGCTGGATCACCTCGACGGTGCGGCCCAGCCCTTCCGCGGACGCGATGTGCGCGTGCACCAGCTCCGCGCCGACCTGCTGGCCGATCCGCAGGTCGAACGGCTCGGCGCGCAGCGCCTGGGCCAGCCGCTCGGTGAGCCGTTGCAGCATCTCCTCCAGCTGCGACTGCGTCATCGGCAGGTAGCTGGTGCCGGACACCGCCTTGGCCCAGGCCCGGGCGAACACGCCGGGCCGGCAGCGGGCAGCGTCGTCACCCACCGAGCCGCCCGACCCCGCCCATGAAGACGGCCCGTTCGGCGTTCTCCGCCTGGTCGGGGGAGTCCGGCCGCCACTGCGGCACCCACACCACACCCGGGTCGACCAGCTCGAAGCCGTCGAACAGCGCGGTCAGCTCGGCCCGGCTGCGGATCCAGAGCTGGCTGTCGGTACGCCGGTAGACCCGCTCCGCCTCGGCCCGCTCGCCGGTGCCGTCGCGGCCCTCCTCGCTGGCCTGGGAGAGCACCAGGTGGCTGCCGGGCGCCAGCGCCCCGCGCAGCGTCCGGAGGATCTCCTCGGGGCGGTCGGCGTCCGGCACGAAGTGCAGCACCGCCACGATCATCACGGCGACCGGCCGGGAGAAGTCCAGCAGCCGGGTGACCTCCGGGTGGGCCAGGATCGCCTCCGGGTTGCGCAGGTCCTCCTGGAGCACAGTGGCGTGCGCGTTGCCGGCCAGGATCTCCTGGCTGTGCGCCACCGCCACCGGGTCCACGTCGACGTAGACCACCCGCGACTCCGGATCGATCCGCTGGGCGATCTCGTGCACGTTGCCGACGGTCGGGATGCCGGAGCCGATGTCCAGGAACTGGCGGACGCCGGCCTGGGCGAGGTACTGCACCGCCCGGCGCAGGAACGCGCGGTTGGCCTGCGCCATCAGCGGCGCCTCCGGCACCGCCTCGACCATCGCGCGGGCGGCGGCCCGGTCGGCCGCGAAGTTGTGCGAGCCGCCGAGGTAGTAGTCGTACATGCGGGCGACGCTGGGGCGCTCGATGTCGATCGTCTCGGGTGCCCAGTCCGGCCGCTGCATGTCCTGCCCCTCGGATGTCGGCGACACGCGGTCGTCACCGCCGCGCGGATCACCCGGGTATTCTGCCCCTCCGCCGTCGCGGTGCAAAGACCGTCGTCGCTGTGCGTCCGGCCGGTCACCGTACGCGACCACCCCGTGGGCGGGAACGCCGAGAGGCCCACGTCCGTGACGGACGGGGCCTCTTCCGGCGGTGCGCCTGTCAGAACTTCGGGGCGTCCGGGGCCTCCAGCAGCCCCAGCCGCAGCGCGGTCATCAGGGCCTGGGCCCGGTTGGCCGCGCCGAGCTTCTCGTAGAGCTTCGAGATGTGGGTCTTGGCGGTCGACTCGCTGACGAACAGCTGCTTGGCGATGCCGGCCACGCTCATGCCGTCGGCGAGCAGCCGCAGCACCTGGCCCTCACGGGGGGACAGCTGCGGGCCGGACGGCGCCAGCCGGCGCTTCATCGCCTCGGCCAGGTCGGCCGCGGTGAACGCGCTGGGGGAGGAGGCGGCGTGCCGGGCGGCGGCCACCACCTCGTCGGCCGGGGCGGTCTTCGGCACGAACGCGCTCGCGCCCGCCTCCAGGGCGCCGAAGAGCTGGTCGTCGCCGGCGTACATGGTCAGCACGACGATGCCCATGGACGCGCTGGACTTGCGCAGGGCGCGGGTGGCCTCCAGGCCGCTGCCGTCGGGCAGGCGGAGGTCCATGATCACCACGTCGGGCTGGAGCGCGCCGGCCTGACGCACGCCCTCCGCCGCGGTGGCCGCCTCGCCCACGACCTCGAACTGGCGGTCGCGCTCGAACGCGTGACGCAGCCCCTTGCGGATGAGGTCGTGATCGTCGACCAGGAGAACCTTGGTACGGGTGGCCGGTGTCGGACTGCTGGTCATCCTCGGGTTACTCCCCTTCTGCTGCTGCGGCGCTGCCGCGCACCTTATCGCGCCGGGGCGACGAACCGAGCACCACCGCCACAGTCGTCCCACTAGGCTGTCGCGGCCTGATCTCCAACCGGCCTCGGATACGTTCCGCCCTCTCGGCCATGATCGCAAGGCCATAGTGCCCGTCCGGGCGCTGGTCACCGATGCCGTGACCGTCATCCGACACTTCGATTCGGGTGTACGGGGGATCCACCTCGCACGTGACCCACAGGTTCGACGCGCCGGCGTGCTTGCGCGCGTTGGTCACCGCCTCCTGCGCGATGCGCAGCAACTCGGCCTCGGTGGCGGCCGGCAGCCGGGCGGTGGACTCGTCCAGCGACAGGTGCACCCGCAGGCCGCCGGAGGCGCCCACCGTGCGGGCGTACTCGGCGATGGCGGCGGCCAGGCCACCGTGCCGGTCGACCTCGCTGCGCAGCTCGAACAGGCTCAGCCGCAGCTCGGTGATCACCCGGGTGACCTCCTGGCGCAGCGTGCGCAGCGAGTCGGCGGTCTCGTCCGCGTCCTCGTGCACGGTGGCCAGCGCGTTGTCGATGCCATACCCGACCATGACCAGTTCCTGGGCGACCCCGTCGTGGATCTCCCGGGCCAGCCGCTGCCGCTCCTCGTTCGTCGCCAGCGAGCGCACCTCGTCGAAGAGGAGCGCGGCCTCCAGCCGCAGCGCCGCCGGGCCGGTCAGCGCCGTCACCCGGGACACCACCGGCGGCGGGTACGCGGCGGCGGTGTCCGCCTCGATCACCACCAGGCCGACCGTGCGCACGCCCGCCACCAGCGGGACGATCAGCGCGGAGACCTCGCCGGAGTGCCGGGACCGGGCCTGCGAGCGGGCCGAGACGGTCGGCTGCTGGGTGGCCCAGGCGTCGGCGATGGCGGAGTCGGCGTCGAGCGTGGTCTCCCAGTCGACCCGGTCCGCGCCGATCTGCGCGAGCACCACGAGCCGGCCGCCGCCGCTGGCGGACAGCACCGCGCCCCGGTCGGTCTTGGCGACCACCCGCAGCTCCTCCAGCAGGTGCTCGGAGATGCCGCCCGGGTCCAGGGTGGCGCCGGGCAGCTGCCGGGCGACCGTACGGAGCTGGGTGAGCAGGCGGGTCGCCTCGGCGTACGGCTGGGGTTTGCCCTCGCCGCGCACCCGCATGACGCGCTGGAGCGTGCCCGCGGTGTAGAGGCCGAGACCGGCCAGGATCAGCCACTGGGCGCAGACCGCGAGGTAGCCGACCTGGCCGAGCTGCGGCCCGCCGTCGACCTGCGTGAACGCGGCGCTGGCCAGCAGCGTCGCCGCCGCCACGGCGAGCAGCGCGGCGCCCTCGCGGAACCGGCGGCTCAGCGCGGTCACGGTGACCGGCACGGCGAGGTACGGCAGCACCGCCGAGGCGCCCAGCCCGCCGGTCACGCCGGACAGATGGGTGTCGGCGGCGACCTGGCTGGCGGCCAGCCCGAGCACCAGCACCTCGGCGAAGCGGCTGATCGGGGCGAGCAGCCGGTGCTGGGGGGCGAGCACGGCGGGCAGGCCGGCGGCGCCCAGCAGCGCGATCCACCAGAGCTGGGTGGCGTCGCGGGTGGCGAACAGGGTCAGGGCGGCGACCAGCGCGAGGAGGACCGCGCGGGCCGCCGCCGCGAGCGGCTGCGTCGACGGCTGGCGGGATGTGGAGGCGGGCACGTGACGGATGGTAGTCAGCCCCGGTAGATCTCGGCGATCTCCGAGGCGTACGTCTTGTGCACGACCTGACGCTTCACCTTCAGCGACGGGGTCAGCTCGCCGGTGGTCTCGGTGAAGTCCTGCGGCAGGATCCGGAACACCTTGATCGCCTCGGCCTTGGAGACCGCCTGGTTGGCCTGGTCGATCGCGGACTGCACCTCGGCGCGCAGCGCCGCGTCCTCGCGCAGCTCGGCGATGCTCGTGGTCTCCGGGCGCCCCTGCCCGGCCAGCCACTTCGGCAGCGCCTCCTCGTCGATGGTGACCAGCGCGGCGATGAACGGCTGCCGGTCGCCGACCACCACGCACTGGCTGATCAGCGGGTGCGCCCGTACCTGGTCCTCCAGCACCGCCGGGGCGACGTTCTTGCCGCCGGCGGTCACGATGATCTCCTTCTTCCGGCCGGTGATGCTCAGGTAGCCGTCCTCGTCGAGCTGCCCGAGGTCGCCGGTGCGGAACCAGCCGTCGGTGGTGATCGCCTCGGCGGTGGCCGCGTCGTTGTGCCAGTACCCCTGGAAGACGATGTCGCCGGCGATCAGGACCTCGCCGTCGTCGTCGATCCGGATGGTGACGCCGGGCAGCGGGCGGCCGACGGTGCCGATCCGGGTGCCGGTGGGCAGGTTGGCGGCGGCGGCCGGCGAGGTCTCGGTGAGGCCGTAGCCCTCGCAGATGGTCACCCCGACGCCGCGGAAGAAGTGCCCGAGCCGCGCGCCGAGCGGCGCGCCGCCGGAGATGGCGTCGCGGCACCGGCCGCCCATCGCCGCCCGCAGCTTGCGGTAGACCAGCTTGTCGAAGAGGGCGTGCTGCGCGCGCAGCCCCAGGCCCGGGCCGCCGGGCAGCTCCTGGGCCTCGCTCCACGCGATGGCGACCTTCTCCGCGCGGTCGAAGATCTTGCCCTTCCCCTCGGCCTCGGCCTTCTGCCGCGCGCCGTTGTAGACCTTCTCGAAGACCCGGGGTACGGAGAGCACGAACGTCGGCTTGAAGTCCTGGAGCTCGGCGACCAGGTCCTTGGTGTCCGCGCAGTGGGCCATGGTGGCCCGGGCGTGCACCACGCCGACCTGGATGAGCCGGGCGAAGGCGTGCGCGAGCGGCAGGAACAGCAGGGTGGAGGCGCCCTGGCGGAACAGGTTCGGCAGCACCGGCACCGCGTTGGCGATGTCGGAGTAGATGTTGCGGTGGGTCAGCACGCAGCCCTTGGGCCGGCCGGTGGTGCCGCTGGTGTAGATGATCGTGGCGACGTCGTCGGCCTTCGACAGCGAGCGGCGGGTCTCCACCTCGGCCCGGTCCACCGACGCGCCGGCGGCGACCAGGTCGTCGACCGCGCCCAGCTCGATCTGCCAGACCTCGCGCAGCTCGGGCAGCCGGTCGCGGACGCCGGCGACCAGGGTGGCGTGCGCGGTGCTCTCCACCACGACGGCGACGGCGCCGGAGTCGCCGAGGATCCAGGCGGCCTGCTCGGCGCTGGAGGTCTCGTAGATCGGCACGGTCACCGCGCCGGCCGCCCAGATCGCGTAGTCGAGCAGCGTCCACTCGTAGCGGGTGCGGCTCATCAGGCCGACCCGGTCACCGGGGGAGACGCCCGCGGCGATCAGGCCCTGCGCCACCGCCACCACCTCGTCGCGGAACTGGCGGCAGGTGACCTCCTCGCGCGCGCCCGTCCCCGCGCCGGGGCGGACGAACTGCACGGTGTCCGGGGCGACCTCGGCGTTTTCCCAGACCGGGTCGGTCAGGTTGGCCGCGTCGCCGACGGTGACGATCGGCGGGACGGAGAACTCGCGCACCTGCACTCCCTCGTGCTCTACCGGCGGGGGGCCGGCCTGGTCGGCTCTGTCGAAACCTACCCGCACACCCCCGGGGGTCGACCAGGGAGGTTGCCCGCCCGGCTGGTGGGACGCCGTCCGGCGGGTGGAGCGGGACCGGCCGGTGGGCGGCCGGGTAGCCTCCCCCCATGGCGGACTCCTCCACCCAGTCGATCATCATCGGCGCGTCACCGGACCGGGTGGCGGCCGTCATCTGCGACTTCCCGAGTTATCCCGAGTGGGCCGAGGCGGTACGCCGGGCCGAGGTGATCGAGGAGTACGAGGACGGCTACGCCAGCCAGGTCCGGTTCACGCTCGACGCGGGCGTGATGGCCGACGAGTACGTGCTGGCCTACGAGTACGCCGAGGACATCTCCCGGATCGAGTGGCACCTGGTCGCCCCGTCGAAGATGCAGCGCTCCCAGCGCGGGTCGTACGACCTGGCGGGCAACCCGGACGGGACGACCACGGTGACCTACACCCTCGAGGTGGAGCTGTCCGTGGCGATGCTCGGCATGTTCCGCCGCAAGGCCGAGAAAATGATCATGGATGCGGCGTTGAAGCAGCTCAAGCGCCGGGTAGAAGCACCCGGTGCGGCGCAGGAGACCCGACCGTCCCGGTAGTCAAGCTGGAGGAGCCGAACCATGGGCACCACTGATCCGGGTTCGGCCCGGGAAGAGGCCGAGCGCCTCGTCGCCACACTGCTCGCCGGCGCGAAGATGGCCGCCGCCGCACCGGGCTCCGGTGCCCTGGGTCCGCTCGGTGGGATCCTCTCCGGTGTGCTCGGTCACACCCCGCCGGGTGCCGCTTCCGCCCCGAAGACCGCCGCGCCCGCCGGTTTCGCCACCGGCTCGCCGGAATGCTGTGTCTGCCCCGTCTGTCGCGGTATCGCCGCGTTGCGGGATCCGAGTCCGGAATTCGCCGAGCGGCTCGCCACCGGTGCCGGGGACCTGGCGGCCGGGGTGGCCAGCCTGCTGCGCGCCTTCACCCCGGCCGAGCCGGAGCGCCCCGCCGACGGCACCGCCGCGCCGGACGGATCCGGGGACCACGTGTGGCGCGAGGCGACCCGTACCGGGCATGATTCTCAGCCGGCACCCGAGCAGGACGTGTGGTCCGCCGCCACCCGGGGGGAGGGCGCGGCCGATTCGGGTGCCGCCGCCGACGCCGCCGGGCCGCCGGAGCCGGGAACGAGCCGGCCACCGGCCGGCCGTCCCGTGGTGCCCGCCTCGCGGGCGTCCGGAGAGGTGGGCGCGGACGCACCAGGCGACGGAGCCTGACCACCGGACATCCCGGGACCGTACGGCCGGTTCGGCCGGTCCCCGGGCAGCACAGCAGAGGGGAGTGGCAGCGGTGACGCTGACCATCGGAGTCGACGTCGGTGGCACGAAGGTGGCCGGCGGTGTCGTGGACGACGCCGGCACGGTACTCGTGCAGACGCGACGGGACACCCCCGCCGACGACGTGGCCAAGACCCGCGACGTCATCATCGAGGTGGTCACCGAACTGGCCGCCGGCCACGCCGTCGAGGCGGTCGGCATCGGCGCGGCCGGCTGGATCGACGCCTCCCGCTCCACAGTGCTGTTCGCCCCGAACCTGGCCTGGCGGGACGAGCCGCTGCGCACGTACGTCGGCGACGCCACCGGCCTGCCGGTGATCGTGGAGAACGACGGAAACGTGGCCGCCTGGGCGGAGTTCCGCTACGGCGCGGCCCGCGACGCCGACGACTCGATGGTCATGTTCACTATCGGCACCGGTGTCGGCGGCGGCATCGTGCTCGGCGGTGGCCTGGTCCGCGGCGCCAACGGCATCGCCGCCGAGCTGGGCCACATGCTCACCGTGCCGGACGGCCACCAGTGCGGCTGCGGCCGGCTGGGCTGCATCGAGCAGTACGCCAGCGGCAGCGCCCTGGTCCGCTTCGCCCGCGCCGCCGCCCGGCAGGAGCCGCACCGGGCCACCGCGTTGCTGGAGCTGGCCGGGGGCGAGGCCGAGACCATCACCGGCCCGATGGTGACCGCCGCGGCCAAGGGCGGCGACCCGGTCTCCACCGAGGCGTTCGCCCAGGTCGGCCGCTGGCTCGGCACCAGCCTCGCCGACATGGCGCAGATCCTCGACCCGCAGGTGCTGGTGGTCGGCGGCGGCGTGATCGACGCCGGTGACCTGCTGCTCGGCCCGACCCGGCGGTCGTTCGCCGACGCGCTGGCCCAGCGCAGCCGCCTGCCCGTCGCGGAGGTACGCCCGGCCGAGCTGGGCAACACCGCGGGCGTGATCGGCGCCGCCGACCTGGCCCGGCGGATCTGACATGACGGATACGGGTGTGCCGCTGCGGGTCCTGTCGTACAACATCCACAGCCAGCGCGACGACACCGCCGCGCTGGCGGAGGTGGTCCGGACGGCGGCCCCGGACGTGGTGATCGTCCAGGAGGGACCGCGCCGGTTCCGGTGGCGGCAGAAGACCGCCGCGCTGGCCGAGTCGTTCGGCATGGTGGTGGCGGCCGGTGGCCTGCCGTCGCTGGGCAACGTGCTGCTGACCAGCCTGCGGCTGCGCGTCGTCGACACCAGGTGCCAGCGGTACCCGCTGACGCCGGGACGGCACATGCGCGGTGCCGCGTACGCGCAGTGCCGCGTCGGCGGCGTCGACGTGCTGCTGGCCGGCTCGCACCTGTCCACCGACCCGGCCGAGCGTCCGGCCCAGGCGGCGGCGTTCAAGCGGGAGCTGGCCGCGTCCACGCTGCCCGTGGTGGCCGGCGCGGACATCAACGAGGGCCCGGACGGGCCGGCCTGGCAGACGCTCGCCGAAGGGCTCACCGACACGGCGCTCGCCGCCGACCGCGCCGACCGGCTCACGTTCTCCTGCGCCGACCCGCGCCGCCGTATCGACGCGCTGTTCGTCGACCCCCGGATCACGGTGGTCGACTACGACGTGGTGGACACCCCTGCGGCCCGCCGGGCCAGCGACCACTTCCCGGTCCTGGTCGACCTGCTGCTGCCCACCGCCTGACCGGCACGGCCCGCCGGGCCGTGACGCACGGTCAGGTCCCAGCGGCCGGCGGGCCAACCGCTTCGCCGCCTTTGCTCTGCCGCCATATACGCACCAGCTACCCGCCGTGACCGGCGGCCCGCGTCCCGGCCGGACGGCCGCGAGACATCGGCCCAGCTCCCGGTGGTGCTGCGTCCGTGGCTGCAGAGCAAAGGGCGAAAGAGGGTACGCCTCCGGCGCAGCCGGTCCACTCACGCTCGGTGACCGGCCCGGCGGTGACGCTGCGTCAGGGGGACCGGGCGGGTGGGCGGCGCCGGAGCCGGTGGCTGGACAACGGCGGGCATTCTCGGCAGGATTTCGCTCCGACCCGGCACGCGTGCCGCACAAAGGAGAATTCGCGGTGTCCTCCTCCACCGACCCCGGCCGCCCCGATCCGGACCGGACGGACGTCCCGGTCCGCGACGACCGCCCGGTCTCCGACCGCGGCGACACGGTCTGCGTCATCGGCGCCGGCGCCAGCGGCCTGACCGCCGTGAAGAACCTGCGCGAGGCCGGCTTCGGCGTCGACTGCTACGAGCGGGAGACCGGCGTCGGCGGCGCCTGGAACTGGCGGCACGACCGCAGCCCGGTGTACGGCAGCACCCACCTGATCTCGTCCCGGCCGTTCACCCAGTTCCCCGACTTCCCGATGCCGGACGACTGGCCGGACTACCCGCACCACAGCCAGCTGCTGTCCTACTTCGAGCGGTACGCCGACCACTTCGACCTGCGCCAGCACGTCTGGTTCGGCACCGAGGTGGTCCGCGTCGAACCGGTCGAGGGGGACCGCTGGGACGTGACCACGCGCAGCACCGGCGGCTACGGCCCCGAGCGCACCTCCCGGTACGCCGCGGTGGTGCTCGCCAACGGCCACAACTGGTCGCCGAAGCTGCCCCGCTACGAAGGGCTGGAGGAGTTCCGCGGCGAGGTCATGCACGCCTCGTCCTACAAGGACCCGGCACAGTTGCGCGGCAAGCGGGTGCTCGTGGTCGGTGCCGGCAACACCGGCTGCGACATCGCGGTCGAGGCGGCCCAGCAGGCGTCGCACTGCTGGCACTCGACCCGCCGCGGCTACTGGTACGCCCCGAAGTACGTCCTCGGCCGCCCCGCCGACCAGGTGAACGACACGCTGCTGGCGCTGCGGGTGCCGTTGCGCGTACGGCAGTGGCTCTACCACTGGACGCTGCGCCTGACCGTCGGCGACCTGACCCGGTTCGGCATGCCGAAGCCCGACCACCGCGTCTACGAGACGCACCCGATCGCCAACAGCCAGCTCGTCTACTACGTCGGCCACGGCGAGATCACCCCGGTGCCGGACGTGGCCCGGTTCGACGACCGCGCCGTGGAGCTGACCGACGGTCGGCGCATCGACCCGGAGCTGGTCGTCTTCGCCACCGGCTACCTGCCGCGCTTCGAGTTCCTCAAGGGCCGGGTGCTCGGCGACGAGGACGGCTCCGGGCGACCCCGGCTGTGGCTCAACGCGTTCACCGCCGGTCATCCCACCCTCGCCGTGGTCGGCCTGGTGCAGCCGGACTCCGGCATCTTCCCGATCTCGCACTGGCAGAGCGTGCTGTTCGCCCGGCTGCTCACGCTGCGCGCCACCCGGCCGGAGCGGGCCGCCGCGTTCGACCGCAAGGTCCGGGAGGGTCTGGGCGAGCGGTACTCGGCGAAGGTCAAGGACAGCACCCGGCACTGGTTCGAGGTCGGGCACGCCGACTACCTGCGGGCGCTCCAGCGGGCGCTGCACGAGCTGGAGGGCACCAGGTGAGCGCGAGGAACGCAGCGCAGCGGAGTCCCGCAGTCGCGAACGAAGGGCAGGCACGGTGACCGCCGAGCGGGTGCGGGTGGTCCGGTCCTGGGAGTGGGCCCGGCCCGAGCGGGCCGCCCGCCGCGAGGTGCTCGCCGCCGTACCGGAGCGGGAGGAGGCGAAGCCGCCGCTGCTGTTCGTGCCCGGGTTCGGGCACGGCGCGTGGGCGTTCGCCGAGCACTGGCTGGGGCACGCCGCCGGTCGCGGCTTCCCGGCGTACGCGCTGAGCCTGCGCGGGCACGGCGGCAGCGAGCCGGCGCCGGAGGCGACGCTGCGGTCGTACACCCATGACGTGACGCAGGTGGCGGCGAGCCTGCCGCGGCAGGCGGTGCTGGTGGGGCACGGTGCCGGCGCCCGGGTCGTGGCGCACGCGATGGCCCGCTACCCGGCGCGGGCCGCGGTGCTGGTGGCGCCGGTGCTCGGCGGCTGGGGGACGTTCGGGACGGCGTTGCGGCGCAATCCGGTCGGCACGGTGCCGGCGGTCTTCGGCGCCGGGCTGCGGCTCAACCGGCGGCAGCTGTTCAGCCGGGAACTGCCGGACGCCGACGCGCGGCGGCACCTGGCCCGGCTGGGCCGGGCCGGGCGGCGGGCGCAGTGGCAGCTGCTGACCGGCCGGTCGCCGGAGCCGGCGGTGGGCCGCCCACCGGTGCTGGTGCTCGGCAGTCCGGACGACCGGGTGCTGCCGGCCACGGCCCTGACC